>NZ_JAQMTI010000230.1:0-7618 GCF_028329225.1 Sphaerospermopsis kisseleviana CS-549
AAGTACAATCAAGAATCCAGTGAGCTTGGTTCTCAATTCCCCAATGTTTACGGATGGCTCGACCTAAAAGTTGAGCATCACTGGGTAAAGAAGAGAGATAAAATTGAACCTCACGAGTAGTTTGATTCCAAAGACGACGCTTCCGAACAACCATCACTACACTTTGGAGTCCAGCCCAGATTTTGGGTTGGTAAAGTTCACCAAGAGCCGAAACTGGAACAGACCAAACTTGACGGATTTCCGTACGGTGATGTCCTTTTTCAATGCGGTGGTCAGAAGATAATTTAGATGTTTCTGTTCGCTTTTTAATAGCAGCAGAAACAACATTTAAACAATTAGCTAAAACTCCAGCTATGGGAAAAATATGTCAATTTTCTCATCCCAATTTAACAGATATTCGACAACAATCAATTAAAAGATTTAGGAAATATCTGGTTTTTTATCGTATTGTTGAATCAGAAATTGATATTTTGCGAGTTATTCATGGTGCAAGAGATATTGAAACAATATTAGATGAGGATGACTAAGTGGGCTATTGAGTTGGTGCATTAATTATAACGCAGATGTACGCGGATAAACGCGGATTGTCAGAATCAGGATTTCCAGGATTTGAGGATTTTCAGAATTTTATTAAGTATTCATAAATTTAGATACAAGACTTCTTTGATTAATATTATCATTGATTAGGTTAATAATCTCAGAAGTCGGGTATCTCTAGAGACGGCAATATAAATTAACTCACACCTAAGTTACTGTTTAAACTATTAAGAATACCGTCGTGGAATTTATTGACCGAAGATAAAATTCCATTCTCTGGATCGTTTAGCAATGACTCCTTGACCTCATTCAAATAACTTTCCAGGTTTGCTCGCAGAATTGGCCTTTCTAATTGAACAGTATGATAATGATCCCATACATCCCAAACAATAATACCCAAACCTGCAATTGGATTTAACAATTCTAATCCTAGAAGACCAACTGCCATTTCGCCACTTCCCTCTGCTGCGGCTTTAGCTGCTGTTTTGGTTGCTAATTTTGTTACTGCTTTAGAAGTCGCTTTACTTACTGTAGAGGCAACAACTTTTTTAGTACCAAATATATTGAGAAATTTTGACCAATCAAAACATGAGATATTAACTCAAATTGAGCAGAAGATTCAGGATATAAAGAAAGAAATTAAGATATTATTGAAGTAATTTCAAGATGTAATTGTCTGAATCCTGTAAATCCTTAAATCCGGGATATCCTGATTCAGACAAATTATGACCCGTAGTAGTAGGTTAGGTTAACGTAAGGAAACCCAAGAAATTGGATGTTATCAATGCAAGTTTTCACGCCATGAGAAAATAATTTTCTCCTCAGCTTGTCTAAATTCAATATTAAACTTATCAAATACAACTTCTCGACCTAATAATAATTGTTCTCCACCCGTATTACTTTGTAACCATGCTACAGGAGCAATCAAATTATATCCATCAATTGTCATTTCTACATTACGTAAAACATACTCAACCCTACCACCAATAGTTTCTGCTAACAAAGTTGATTCTGAATCAGCTAAAGCATAACCTAAATCTTGACCTACTTTCAAAGAAATTAAGCTCAATTCAGCACCAGAATCTACTAACAGTATTGCAGAAAATTCTATATTTCCATGTTTTAATTTAACACTATAATTGGGTTGCCAATCATGACGCGCAACAGTTCGGAAACGAATTGGTAAAATTTGTACAGATGCGGTGTGATGAGGAACTAAATAAATTAAAAAATTCTGTTTTGTAGCTTTAGCTAATTCTAAAACTTCTTGTAAATTTTCGCTATGTGCGATTATCCCATTAGAATTATAAGCAACATATTGATTTTTATATAAATCCAATAATTGATGACGGTTTTTGTTTAACCGTTTAAGAATTTCATCTCTTTCACTGGGGGAGGGTGTTGTGTTCATATTTATGAATATACTGTACTTCTTTTATTATACAATTATGATTGTTCAATCAGTATCATCTCTTCCCAAAGTTAGATTATGAGTTCCCGTCGTATGCTCAAACCTGGTGAAAATTCTGATTGGTATTATTAGTTAAGTAATTTCTCTGATGGTAATTTAACGCAGATGTTTTTACAAATATTTTGGGATATTTGGGTAATATAAATGATATAATCATTTTTCAGGATTTTAATAAAACCTCTATGAAAACCTTTACTATTGGACATTCCAACCACACCATAGAATCTTTTATTGAACTATTACAAAAACACGATGTTACCGCTTTAGCTGATGTGCGTTCTAGTCCCTATAGTCGCAGGTTTCCTCAGTTTAATCAATCAAATTTAAAAGCAGCATTGAAAACTGTCAATATTGCTTATGTTCCTTTGGGTGATAATTTAGGTGCGCGTCCTAGTGATAGAAGTTGTTATGTAGATGGAATGGCCAGATATGATTTAATTGCTGCGACGGAAGCGTTTAAATTAGGTTTAAATCGTTTGATTCAAGGTTCGCAAAAATTCCAAATTAGTTTAATGTGTGCAGAACAAGATCCCATTGTTTGTCATCGGGCAATTTTGATTTCTCCTCATTTAAAAAATGCAGGTTTGAATATTTATCATATTCTTAAAAATGGAGATTTAGAATCTAATGAAGATTTAGAAAATCGAGTTTTAAAACTCCATACTTTATATGATTTATTACCAGAAAATCAAAGTTCTGCTAAACAACTTTCTCTGTTTGATATGCGGTCTAACCAAACTATTGAAAAACAGTTTAACCGTGCAGAGTTAGTAGAAAAAGCATATCAATTACAAGGTGAAAAAGTCGCGTATACAGAAAATAAGGATGATCATGAATAAGCAAAATCAAGAAGTTAATTTATTTACGATTGGGTTTACTCAAAAGAAAGCAGAACAATTTTTTGAGACTTTGATAAAATCTGGTGTTAAACGAGTGATTGATACCAGATTAAACAATGTTTCCCAACTTGCGGGATTTGCAAAAAAGCAAGATTTACAATATTTTCTGCGTAAAATTGCAGATATTGAATATATCCATATTCTTGATTTAGCACCAACTCAAGATATTTTAGATGCTTATAAAAAAAAGCAAATAACTTGGGATGTCTATGAGGAAAAATTCAATCTTTTGATTTCACAACGACAAATTGAAAAGAAATTATCTATAGATATGATAGATAAAAGTTGTTTGTTGTGTAGTGAACTTAAACCCCATAACTGTCATCGGCGGTTAGTAGCTGAATATTTGCAAGGTAAGTTAGATAGTAAGTTAGATAAAAGTATCAAGATTCATCATCTTTGAGTATATTCTCAGACACGGATATATTTAGGTTTTGTTTAAGCGTTAAGTAGTTTTACTGTTCAATTTTCAAATCTTCTCATTTTACTATTACTGTAACAAGTAAGGTGCAAGTGAGAATATAAGATGTTGACATTTGATATTATCTGTTTAGCAAAATCTACTAAACATGGTGGAATTTGTATTGCGGGGATAAAAACCGATGGTTCTGGATGGTTGCGGCCAATTTCTAATAGAAGAAATGGTACTTTATATCCAGAACATTTCATGACTAGAGATGGTCAAGAACCAGAATTATTTGATGTTATTAGGATTCCTTTTATTAGACATGAACCGCAATGTCATCATCCTGAAAATTACCTAATTCATTATAGTTATAAATGGCAGATTTTAGGGAAAGCAAGTTTAGAACAAGTTAAAAATTTAATCAAACCAGAAATTAAACGTAGTTCTTCAGAACCAAAATTATTAGGTAATTTTGATAAACAGATAGGTTATGAAGATTTACAAAATACACCTCTTAAATCTTCCTTAGCGATGATTAATCCAGAGGTGTTAGAATGGGAGGTGAGATATAATTCACAAAATAAAAAAAATTTTAGATGTTTGTTTTGTTTATGTGGAAATTCTTATGATTTACCTATTACTGATCCGGTGTGGATAGAGAAACTAAACGTTTTAGAAGAGGGAATATATTTCTGTGAAGATGTGATCGAAAAACTAAACTTAGAAAACTTTGAACCGGATAAATTTAGATTAACCATTAGTTTAAGTGAACCTTTTCAACCTTATTATCCCAGTCAATTAGAATATTGTTATAAATTGGTTGCATCCGTAATTAATGTTACTGATGTTTCTTTCCGTTTGGGATGGTATAGATGATAGGTGACAGGTAACAGTTTTAAAAATAACTTCAACGTCCAAAATTTCTCTGCGTTCTCTGCGTCTCTGCGGTTCGTTTTCTTAAACTTTGATAATATTGTCTTTTAAAATACTGTAATAACTAATATGTAAAAGATAGAATATTTAGCGAAATTGTTTTTAACAACAAGGTCAAATATTTTTTAAGGTTGTATTTCTACCGCTTCAGATGTAAATGTCAAAAGTATTTTTTACTAGATTGGGTATTGATAATGACTTACAATTCAGAGGAAATGCAGCAAATTTTAGAAGTTGCTTTTAAACGCAAGCAACAGGGAGAATTTACGCGAGAACAAATAATAGAAATTGCTTCAGAATTAGGGGTTTCTTCGGAATCTCTCATTGCTGCGGAAAATGAATGGTTAAAAAAACAAGTAGAAGTGAAAAAAGAAGCAATGTCTAATCATCAAAAACAGCAAGAGTTTAAATCACATTTCATGGTTTTTTTGATTGTTAACGGGTTTTTGATTTTGTTAAACTTGTTCACTGGTTCTGGTTATTTTTGGGCTATTTTCCCGCTTTTGGGTTGGGGTTTAGGTTTGTTACTGCATTGGATGAATGCTTATAAAAAGTAGGGTTTAGAGTAAGTTTTAGATCCCCGACTTCTTTCACTATCATGTCTATAAATCATAAATTGATGACAGAAATCGGGGATCTGTTTATTTATTATTGACTGATCTCAGACTTTAACCACCTCTCCAAATCATTAATATCTGTAAAATCTAATAATGATTCTCCTAGTTTTTCCAATTGTTCTATATTCAAAATATTGAGATTTTGAATATAACTATCACTCAACTTTCCAAACCGCTTAGATAACATCCTTAATAGTAAGTTGATTGCTTCATCTTTTCTACCTTCCTGTCTACCCTCCTGTCTACCTTCTTGTTTACCTTCTTGCTTTGCTTCTTGATATACTCTTGTTTGCTTAATGTCACTCACTAAAAACATTGCTTCTATCTCCTGACGGCTTAATTGTGAAAACTTTGACAATAAAACAGTCTCTAACAATTCTATAATACTTTGTTTTTCGTTGTCATCCTCAATTTCTGTTTTGGTTCTGTCCATGAGGTTTTTCACTAATTCTGGTGCTTGTGCTTCTTTACTGACAATTAATTCAATTAACCCCATTCCTATTGAACCTGGTGGTAATTCATCTAAATAAATTCTTTTTATTCTCCCACTGTTAATAAATTCTTGTTGATAAGCTGTCAGTTCTCCTACGTCTAAACTGCGTTTTGCAAATAACGCTATTGCTTGCCAATCTTGTACAGGTTTAAATTGATTGAGATAAATGTTTATTTCTGCTATTAATTCCCAGTAAAAGTCTGGTTTTGGTTGAAATTGCACTTCCACAAAATAGATGGGTTTTTCTACATTATCTGTCATAAAAATCCCATCAAATCTAAATGCTTTTTCTTTCACTTCTACAGAGGTGAATTGATAGTCTTTGGCGTTTTCTGTTGGTTCACCCAGTATTTCAAATAATAGGGTGTGGAAAGTGAGGAATATTTGGTAGAAGATTGTGTCTGTGTGCATTATTTATGTCAATTATTTCCTCTTTTTAACCAGTAAAACTCATCGCAAACATCTAATTGCTTCTAATAAACCTCTCGCTTTATTTAATGTCTCCTCATATTCTTTTTCTGGTTCGGAGTCTGCTACTAAACCTGCACCTGCTTGGACAGTAACAGTTTGATTATTTAATACCATTGTGCGGATAGCGATCGCACTATTTAATTGTCCTTCAAAGTCATAATATCCATACACCCCAGAATATACTCCTCTGCGGGTTGGTTCTAGTTCGTTGATAATTTCCATTGCACGAATTTTTGGCGCACCGCTAACTGTTCCCGCAGGAAAACAAGCTTTTAATAAATCCCATGCTGTCTTATTTTCTGCTAATTTACCTACTACATTACTCACAATGTGCATGACATGAGAGTAAAGTTCAATTACCATTAATTCATCTACTTTAACTGTGCCATTTTCACACACTCTTCCTAAATCATTTCTTCCTAAATCTACTAACATGATATGTTCAGCAACTTCTTTAGGATCTTGTAATAAATCTGCTGCTAAAGCTTCATCTTCTTTGGTGGTTTTTCCTCTTGGTCTTGTTCCTGCTATCGGTCTAACTGTGGCAATAATTCCTCCTTCTTCATCTCGTTCTGCTTTCACCATCACTTCAGGACTAGAACCGATAATTTGCCAGTCTTGGAAGTTAAAAAACGCCATGTAAGGTGAAGGGTTAATTTGCCTTAAAGAACGATATAAAGCAAAAGGATCACCTTTATATTCTGTGGATAATCTTTGAGAAATGACAACTTGAAAAATATCGCCGGCTTTAATATATTTTTTCGCTTTTTCTACACTCGCGCAAAATTCTTTTTTAGTGAAATTGCTGGTGTATTCTTCTATTCCTGCTTTGGGTTTATTTTGGGGAGATGTCCAAGGTAATTTAGTATTTTCTGGTGATATGGGTAAGGATAATTTGCTTACCATTTCTTGAATGCGATCGCACGCTTTTTGATAAGCAATTTCTAAGTTTTCATTATTCCTTAAATCTGCGTAGGCGATCGCCCAAATTTTGCGTTTTACCTGATCAAATATCAATAAATGATCTACTTGCATCCATAACCCATCAGGAAGATTACGCTCATCTTGGGCATGAATTGGTACACGGGTTTCAATCCAATTGATTAACTCATAGCCCCAAAACCCGAATAAACCGCCAATTCCTGAAGGTAGCTGTGGTAATTTTACGGGGTGATAAGGTGCTAAACATTCCGCTAACACATTGAACGGATCACCTGTAAAAACTTTCTGTGAACCATCTCTATAGGTTTGGGTAGTTTGATCTCCCCTTGCTTCTAAAATCCAAAGCGGGTTACAACCCAATAAACTATATCTTCCTACTTTTTCACCACCTTCCACCGACTCCAGCAAAAAGCTGTAAGGTTGACTTGCACAAACCTTGTACCAAGCAGAAACAGGGGTATCCAAGTCAGCTACCCATTCTTGATAGACAGGAACAAAATTACCTTGTTGAGCGAGTTTTGTAAATTGTTGGAAGTCGGGGAAAATCATAAATAATCTGGTGATTAGGGATTGGGAATTGGTGATTGGGTGTGAGGATGATTATAGAAGATGAATGATAAATTATCAGCATTTATCATTATCTACAATTCCCAGTCCCCAGTCCCCAGTCCCTCACAAGGGTAGGTATTTTACATTGTCGTGAGTGATGGCAAGACTTGGGGGACAAGGAAGGACAGTGGACAAGGGAGGAAAGCCGTACAAATGATGTACGATTGGTAACAAAAACTGACGCTCAACAGACCTTGTACTGAGCGAAGCCGAAGTACATTTCTTGTCTAAAATCTTCCT
>NZ_JAQMTI010000231.1:0-16825 GCF_028329225.1 Sphaerospermopsis kisseleviana CS-549
CCCCAGTCCCCAGTCCCCAGTCCCCAATCACCAATCACCAATCACCCTCGTTAATCGTAAAAATATTACCACGATGATCAGATTGCAAAAATTACAAAAACTAACTGTTTGGGTTTTGTTTGGCTTATTAGCTAGTTGGGTGGTCAGTTGCAGCACGGGTAATGTGAGTACAACTACAAAACCTGCTGCTTCAGGAGTCGCCACCATTGAGTTTTGGACGATGCAACTCCAACCCCAATTTACTAACTACTTCCAAAGTCTGATTTCGACTTTTGAATCCCAAAACCCCAGTATCAAAGTCAAATGGGTGGATGTTCCTTGGGCTGCGATGGAGAACAAGATTTTAACATCTGTCTCCGCAAAAACGCCCCCAGATGTTGTTAACCTTAACCCAGATTTTGCTTCCCAACTAGCAGGAAGAAATGCCTGGTTAGATTTGGATGCAAAGGTCCCTAGTGAAGTCCGTTCCTCCTATTTGCCCAATATTTGGCAAGCTAGTACCCTCAATGGTAAAAGTTTTGGGATTCCCTGGTATCTGACTACGAGGTTAACTATTTATAACACTGATTTGCTCAAACAAGCAGGTATCACAAAACCACCTGCAACTTATACAGAATTAGCACAAGCGGCGCAACAAATTAAAGATAAAACTGGTAAATACGCCTTTTTTGCTACTTTTGTACCTCAAGATTCTGGTGAGGTTTTGGAATCTTTTGTGCAAATGGGTGTGACTTTGGTAAATGCTGAGGGTAAGGCGGCTTTTAACACACCACAAGGAAAAGCAGCTTTTCAGTATTGGGTAGATTTATATCAGAAAGGATTACTACCTAAAGAATCATTGACTCAAGGCCATCGTCATGCTATTGATTTATACCAATCTGGGGAAACGACGTTTTTAGCTTCTGGTCCTGAGTTTTTGAAGACTATTTCTAATAATGCCCCAGAAATTGCTAAAGCTTCGGCGATCGCACCCCAAATAACCGGTGATACAGGTAAGAAAAATGTGGCTGTAATGAATATTGTCATCCCCCGTGCTACCAAAAATCCTGATGCAGCAGTGAAATTTGCTTTATTTGTCACCAATGACGAAAATCAATTAGCTTTTGCTAAAGCTGCAAATGTTTTACCTTCGACGGTGAAAGCTTTATCAGATAGTTATTTTCAGGAAGTTCCGGCTAATGCTTCTACTGTGGAAAAAGCCAGAATTATCAGTGCTGAACAAATGCAAAAAGCAGAGGTTTTAACTCCCAAAATGAAGGATTTTAAATTGTTGCAAAAGGCAATTTATGAAAATCTCCAAGCGGCAATGTTAAAACAAAAAACAGTTGATCAAGCTGTCACAGATGCAGCACAACAATGGGATAATAGGTAATTGACAATTGACAATTGACAATTGATAATTATGAATTACCTAGAAAATAGCCGATGAGATAAAGAGAACCACATAAAATAACCAGGTTTTCTGAAGAGGTGAAAGCAGCATCTAAAGCCAAAAATACATCTTCATAGATGCTGCAAAAACCTAAATCTGGACAAATTTCTAAAGCTAATTTTTTTAAATCTTCTAAATTTGCATAATTACTATCAGGCACAGGTACTAAATATAATTTATCTCCTGTTTTTAACAACTCCTTAAAAATATCACCATGATCTTTTGTCGCTAACATTCCCATTACCCAAGTTATAGAATTATACTCCCCTCCCTGCTTGCGGGGTGGGGTAATACTATCTACATAATTTCTCAAAACTGCTGCTGATGCTGGGTTATGTGCGCCATCTATTAATAATTGATAATCGTGATTATTCTGTTTATTCTTCCAGGTAAACCATTGCATTCTTCCTGGCCATTTGGTTTTTTCTATCCCATTAATAATTGCTTGTTCAGAAATCTCCCATCCTTGTTGTTGTAATATTTCTAAAGCGGCTAATGCTAAGGCAGAATTTGTTAATTGAATTTGCCCTTTTAATGGTAATTTATATTTAATTGATCCTGAATTTTCAATTGTCTGATATTCTGCCCATCCAGGATTAATTTCTACTGCTGGTTGCGGGGTAAAAATCGGACTTCGTAATTCTAAACTGCGGGATATTACTACTTTTTCGGCATCTTCTGGTAAAGGTCCCATAATTACAGGACATCCAGCTTTAATTATCCCCGCTTTCTCTCTGGCAATATCAGATATTGTGGGTCCTAATTGTTGCCAATGTTCTCTACTAATAGAAGTTATTACTGTTACTAAAGGCTTTTCGCAAACATTAGTCGCATCTAAACGACCACCTAATCCCACTTCTACCACGGCTATATCAATTTTTTGCTGTGCAAAATATAACCAAGCGGCTGCGGTAATTACTTCAAATTGGGTCGGTGATTCTCCATTTTTATCTATTGCTTCTTGAACTTGCTGTATTAATTGAAACAGATTTTCTGAAGTGATGGGTTGTTCATTAATACAAATGCGCTCATGCCAATCTATTAAATGAGGTGAAGTATATCTTCCTGTGCGATAACCTGCTTCAGTGAGAACAGATGATAGATAAGCGCAAACAGAACCTTTACCATTAGTTCCAGCAACATGAATCACTGGTACTTTTTGATGGGGATTGTCAAGATTTGCCAATAATTTGACAATGCGGGAGAGTCCCAGGTTAACGCCAAAGTGTTGAAAGGGTTGCAGTAGGGAGTTGATGTTCACAGAATTGGTAATTGGTAATTGGTGATTGGTAATTGGTAATTGGTAATTGGAGAACTATCACCCATTACCTATTACCCATTACCCATTACCTAAATTATGCTTCTTTATTTAAAAAGTTTTGCACTTGTCTGATTGCAGCAGCACCGATATTAAAAGCAGCCCAACCTGCTGCAATGGCTAATGGTGCTAAAACGATGACTACACGGGTATCAATGTCCATATTTAGAAACCTCTGTTATCTAGAAATTAAAGTTTTGTCAACAGATATCAATTTTTATTTTTATCTGAAGTCGGGTATTTTTCCAAGGGGCATTGTCAAGAATGTTGAAGTTGGTGACTGGGGACTGGGGACTGGGGACTGGGGACTGGTGACTGGTGATTGGGAATAATATTACCTAAAACCAATATCATCCCCCTTACCGGCGTGAACGAGGGCTAATTTGTGGTACTTTTGGGTGTGTTCTATGAGTTCGGCAGCTTCCGTTTCTGTGAGTTGACGGACGACTTTAGCGGGGATGCCAACTACTAGGGAAAATGGGGGTATGTCTTTGGTAACAACTGCACCAGCGCCAATGATGCTACTATGGCCAACGCGGACTCCATTTAAAATTATCGCGCCGATGCCAATTAAACTCCCCCGTTCAATATGAGCAGAATGTACCACGGCACGATGTCCTATAGTAACATGATCTTCTAAGATGGTGGGCAGACCAGGATCACCATGTAAAATGGCTCCATCCTGTATGTTTGTGCATTCGCCGATTTCAATACGTTCTACATCCCCCCTCACTACTGCACCATACCAGATGCTTGCCCCTGCTGCGATCCTGACTGATCCGACAACAACGGCGTTGGTTGCGATAAAGGCAGCTTGAGAAAAATCGGGAGATGTCCAATAGGAAACAGTAGACACGATAGAATATTGATATGGTACCCAGGAACACTGGAAAAACTCCAACCTTTGAGGCTGGTTGCACAACCAGGATACCACAGCCGTTTGGTCTGTACGCTAAGGAAAAAACTGCTGAGATTTGCTTTTGCGGCAACTCACTCAAAGTAGTAGAGCCGAAGTGTTAAATCCAACCTATTGGTGCTGGTAAAAATAAAACTATGCTTGTACACACTTCATGATGAATCCAGGCTTACAGTACCCAATATTTGGACCTGAAATACAGTGTCCACACTGTCGCCAGACTATTCCGGCGCTGACGTTGACTGATACTTATTTATGTACGCGTCATGGCGCTTTTGAAGCGAACCCGAAAACGGAAGAGTTGGTACATCTCCAGTCGGGTCGTCATTGGCGGAGGTGGAATAATGAATGGTATCGACAACATACTCATCCTGATGGCATTCGCTTTGAAATTCACGAGGCTTTAGATAAGCTATATACTCAAGGTTATCGGGCTACAAGGGTAATTATTGCCCGTCGCTATCAAGAGTTAATGAGTGGTTATTTAGAACGCAGCAGTCCTTGGCGTTCTGGACAACCGGAAGCTGGTACTGCTCGTTTATATGGTTTACCAGTGGAGTTTGGACCTGATCCCGCTGAAGATCCATCTTGGGATGTGATTAATTTTGATCTGGATAAAGAACCTGGTGTACCTGTGCGCTATCCTTATTTCCGGTTGTTTGAGTAGATATTAGTGGTAATTGGTAATTGGTAATTGGTAATTGGTAAGCATATTTATCTTCTTATTATCTCTTGCCTTTTGCCTTTTGCCCTTTGCTTTGCTACTAAGCTTTTACCAGCATATTTACTTATATTTATATAAAATCTAAAATCTAAAATCTAAAATCTAAAATCTAAAATCTAAAATTCCATGCACCATGCTTCTATTAGAACTGCGAATATTCACCGGGCGATCGCATTTTATGAACAGTTAGGTTTTACGGTTGCCGATCGCTTTACTACCGGTTATACTTTAGCTTGCTGGATGGAAGGATTAGATAGCCGCATTGAACTGATCCAGATCCCACAGCCGAAACCCGCCCCTGATGCTTTTGCAGATGAGCATTATGTGGGTTATTATCATCTTTCTTTTGATTTAACCCAAACCGTACCAGATTTATATATTTGGTTGTCAGACTTAAAAGCGAAAATCTCTGATGTATCTGAGTTGTCACCTCTCCAAGTTCTTTTAGAACCAACTCAGCAGCAAATAGGCGATCGCATTTTAGAAGTCACTTTCATTGCTGACACTGACGGTTTACCTTTGGAGTTTATTCGGTTTTTGGGGAAATAGGTGACTGGGGACTGGGGACTGGGGACTGGGGACTGGGGACTGGGGACTGGTGACTGGTGACTGGGGACTGGTGACAGGTGACAGTAAGAAGGCAATAGGGAACAGGTAATATTTATCTTTTTCCTGACTCCTGAACTCCTTACCAAAATTTTCCAGAAAGTTTAAACTCGAACTGTATAGGTAAAAAGATGTAGTCTTATTTACTTATATTCAAAAAATATATGCTTGTAATTTCTAGCTTCCATCGCTATCGTGTACCGCTACTATTATTCCTTTTATCCTTGATATCAGCCTTTTTGCTGAGATACTTGTTTTCTGGAAATCTCAATTTTATTAAACTCAACTGGGAACATTATCAGCAAATATCCGTAGACGCAAACAAAAATAATCTGACAGTGACAAACAATGTTCAAAAGACTGTTCTGGATAATGGTTTAACTGTTCTCACTAAAGAAGTTCATAATGCACCAGTTGTTACGGTGCAAATGTGGTACAATATAGGTTCGGCTAAAGAAGCTCCTGGCATCAATGGTATTGCTCACCAGTTAGAACACATAATGTTTAAAGGCACAAAAAACCGTCCGGTGCAGTTTGGACAGTTATTTAGTGCTTTGGGTAGTGACTCTAATGCTTTTACCAGTTTTGAGCAAACAGCATATTACCATACTGCGGAACGCGATAAGCTGAAAGCACTGCTGGAACTGGAAGCAGACAGAATGGAAAATTTACTCATTGATAACCAACACCTAGAAAGTGAAAAGCGGGTTGTTATTTCTGAGTTACAAGGTTATGAAAATAGTCCTAAATACCGCCTCAAGCGTGCTGTGATGCAGTCTGTATTTCCTGATCATGGTTATGGTTTACCTCCTGCGGGTACTGTGGCTGATGTGGAAAGGTTGACAGTTGAGCAGGTGAGGGATTATTATGATAAATACTATCATCCAAATAATGCTATCTTGGTGATTGTGGGCGATTTCCCAACTGCAAAGGTTTTGGAAACAGTTAAGGAAATATTTGGAAAAATTCCCAAAAGTCAACAACTTCCCCAACTTCCCAAGTCTCCAACTCCCCAAGTTCTCACTTCTCCTATAGTTTTACAAGAAACTGGTGCGGGAAAGTTTTTACAGATAATTTATCCACTTCCCCATTTAAATGATCCCGATACTCCAGTTTTGGGAGTAATGGATTATATTTTGACGGGGGGAAAAAATTCTTATTTGTATCAGGCTTTGGTAAAATCTGGTTTAGCAACTGATATTTCTGCTCATGTTGCCAGTTTGCGAGCAATTGGCTGGTATCATTTATCTGTTACTGTTGCACCTAATCAAAATTTACAAAAAATTGATGCAACTACCAAGAACGCAATAACGAAACTTGTCAAAACTGGTGTAACATTAGAGGAAGTTGAACGCGCTAAGAGTCAACTTATAGCAAATGTAATTTTAAACAGACGTGATATCACCAGTCAAGGGATGCAGTTTGCTAATGATCTGCTTATTGCTAATGATTATAGATATACAGAACGATATATAGAAAATGTCCGCAAAGTCAAACCAGCGGATGTGATAGATGTAATTAATAAGTATCTAAAACCAGAAGCAGCAGCGGTTGGTTTTTTTGTACCTGTGCAAAATGCCCAAGATGAAAATTATCAAACTTCTCAATTTTCCACCGCAGAAAATTTAACTACTGGTGTGAAAATAACTGCATCTGAGGTGATGAAGTATTTACCAGCTACAGATGAAAAGATTGATGATTTTAATCATTCAATTCCACACGTACCACAACGCTTAACGTTTGTCAATGGGTTGCGGGTGTTGTTATTACCAGACAAGAGTAGTCCGACAGTGACGTTAGGTGGATATATTAAAGCAGGAAAGGAATTTGACAAAACTGATCAAGCCGGTTTAGCGTCTTTAGTGGCGGATAATTTGTTAAATGGGACGAAAACCAAAGATACATTAACTATTGCAGATATTTTAGATCGTAGGGGAGCGAGTTTAGACTTTACCACATTGCGGGAAGGTGTGCGGATTCAGGGTAAAAGTTTACAGGAAGACTTACCAGTTTTGCTGGAGACTTTAGCTGATGTCGTTAAAAATAGCACTTTTCCTGAAAAAGAGTTAGAAATTAGTCGTCAACAAGCTGTAAATGACTTAAAGTTAGAACTGGATGATGCTGATGAAGTAGCAAACCGGAAATTTATGCAAGCATTATATCCGCAAAATCATCCATTACACATTTTCCCAACTTTAGAAAGTATACAGAAAATTTCCCGGAAAGATGTGATGGCGTTTCGACAAAAACATTATCGCCCAGATACGATGATTTTAGTATTGGTGGGTGATTTTGAAATTGAAAAAGTGCGATCGCTCTTAGAAACTCAATTTGGTAATTGGCGAGTTCAGGGAAAACCACCAATGGTAGAATATCCCCAGGTGGTAAAAACGGAACGTGGTTTACAGATTAATTCGGTGTTACCCGGAAAGTCGCAAACTATCACCTATATGGGGGATCTGGGTGTCAAACGTCAAGATCCGAAATTTTATTCAGCTTTGGTTTTGAATGAAATTTTGGCAGGAAACAGCGTATCTGGTAGACTTAGTGCAGAAGTGCGCGATCGCTTAGGTTTGACTTATGGAATTTATAGTAATTTCCAAGGGGGAAAGAATATTGGCACATTTTTAATTGAAATGCAAACCAGTCCTGAAGATGCAAATAAGGCGATCGCAACTACCCGCAAAATCTTACAACAAATAAATCAGCAAGGTGTCACCCCAGAAGAAGTAGAAACCGCAAAACGCACTTTGATTAGTAACTATAATATTTCACTGTCTAAACCAGAGCAGTTAACCGCTAGAATTTTAATGAACGAGGTTTTTGGACTGGATGGGATAGAATTACAGGGTTTTGCAGAAAAAATCCAAAAAGTCACCAAAAACGAAGTTGATCAATTTGCGCGTCAGCAACTCGATCCTGATAAATTGGTAGTAGTTACTGCTGGGCCTGCAATAATAGCAGATAATTCTATTAAGTGACAAAACGTATGTAGTCAGGACTTTAGTCCTCATGCTAATTTAGATTTTGAGCGACTTATCGCTCACTAGGAACTTTGATTATGTATACCTATTTTGTAAAGCAAATTACTAAACGTCTATATTCAGTCTTTTGTTTATTGACACTTCTGATTTGTCTGAGTTTCACAAATACAAATTTAGCGATCGCAGAAAACTTAAACAATTCCTCTGTTGATATACTCAAACAACCACCGTCCGAAATTACTGTCAGCCTGGGAAATGCTGCGGGTGAGTTGAAATTTGAACCTAATTTTTTAGAATTTCAATCAGGAAAACGGTACAAGCTAGTTTTAACTAACCCTAGCCCCGTCAAGCATTATTTTACAAGTAAAGATTTCGCTGATGCTATTTGGACCCAAAAGGTAGAAGCGGGAAATGTGGAAATTAAAGGTAACATTCACGAATTAGAACTCAAACCCGGTGCAGAAGCAGAATGGGTGTTTGTTCCTCTCAAAACCGGAAAATATAATTTACGTTGTACCATCCCCGGACATTCTGAAGCAGGTATGAAAGGAGAAATAGTCATTAAATCCTAATCTATAGTGATCTGATTTGATTCATGAATTTTTTGTAGAGGCAGGGAACAGGGAACAGGGAACAGGGAACAGGAAAGAAGGCTGTCAGTATTTATGGTGAGCGAAGCCGAACCATGTATGGAGTTCTGTTCAAAAATCAAATATTAGTCCTATATCTTTATCTATCTTTCTCAAAATCAGGATTTAAGAATGTACAGGATTTATAGTTGTGAATTTTTACCAGAAAAACCCGCCAAATAGAGAGATTAAACTGTTGACAAAAACGATAGAACCTAATATAGTGAATCTTGATGAGGAAGAACTATCTTGTAATAATTATAAAATTACCTATTACTCCCTTGGAGTATACATATATAATACCAGAAAAAGTTAGTAAGTAAATATCAATCGCTGAAAAAACCTAAACTCGTAAAATTATTGATAATGTTCTCAATAATATTGAGAATAAAGGTGATTTATTGCGAAAAATAGTAAGTTGAACAAATTTGGCAAAATTCAGATTAAAAAAACTTATAAAACATGGGATGGAAAATTACCAATTACCAATTCCCGTTACCAATTTTCTAAATAACGCAAAATAAGCTAACGTAAAGATAGATATTTTTTGCAATAAATCTCAACAACCTGAAATCTAAGCCGTAAAGTCACGGAAATTACTAAATTACATGATGAACATTCTCAGCAACCTAATTTCTGAAACAGTTCAAACCAAACCCACAGCACCCAGACAACGCAGGGGTATAGAAATTAAATCTCCCCGCGAAATCGAAATCATGCGACAATCGGCTAAGATTGTAGCCACTGTTCTCAAAGAAATTTCTGAGTTAGTAGAACCAGGAATGACAACTGCTGACTTAGATGCTCATGCAGAAAAACGTATCCGCGAAATGGGTGCAACTCCTAGCTTTAAAGGATATCACGGTTTTCCGGCTTCGATTTGTTCTAGTATTAATAATGAAGTTGTACATGGTATTCCTAGTCCGAAAAAGGTTATTCGCTCCGGTGATGTATTAAAAGTTGACACAGGTGCTTATTATCAGGGATTTCATGGTGATTCTTGTATAACAATTGCCGTGGGAAATGTCACCCCAGAAGCAGCTAGATTAATAAAAATAGCAGAAGAAGCTTTATATAAAGGAATTGAACAAGTTAAAGCCGGCGCTCACCTTGCGGATATTGCTGGTGCGATTGAAGACCATGTAAAAATGAATAAATTTAGTGTGGTGGAACAATTTACAGGTCATGGAGTGGGTAGAAATTTACACGAAGAACCTGCGGTTTTCAACTATAGAACTCGTGAGATTCCCAATGTGAAATTACGTGCTGGTATGACTTTAGCCATTGAACCAATTTTAAATGCAGGTTCAAAAAATACCAGAATTTTGGCTGATAGATGGACTGCTGTAACTGTTGATAATGCTTTATCTGCTCAGTTTGAACATACTGTGTTAGTGAAAGAAGATGGTTATGAGATTTTAACTGATAGATCATTGGTTTAATAAGGTACAATTACTGGGGGAAAAATCCCCCAAACGATTTTAAGTTTTAATTTTGGTTTTCAGTCAAAAGTCAAAACTTTGATAATAACTTTCTTTTATAATAAAATTATGGGTTACTACATCTCCCCTCGGTTTCTGGATAAAATTGCTGTTCATATCACCAAAAACTTTTTAAATATTCCCGGTGTGCGAGTTCCCTTAATTTTAGGGATTCATGGAAAAAAAGGTGAAGGTAAATCTTTTCAATGTGAATTAGCATTTGAAAAAATGGGTATAGGTGTCACCCTCATTTCTGGAGGAGAATTAGAAAGTCCAGATGCAGGAGATCCAGCACGGTTAATTCGTTTGCGTTATCGAGAAACCGCAGAATTAGTTAAGGTGCGGGGTAAAATGTGCGTCTTAATGATTAATGATTTAGATGCAGGTGCAGGACGCTTTGACGAAGGTACTCAATACACAGTTAATACTCAGTTGGTAAATGCAACATTAATGAATATTGCAGATAATCCCACTGATGTACAATTACCAGGAAGTTATGATGCTAACCCTATTCGTCGTGTTCCCATTATTGTTACAGGAAATGATTTTTCTACTCTCTATGCACCATTAATTAGAGATGGAAGAATGGAGAAGTTTTACTGGGAACCCAACCGTGATGATAAGGTAGGAGTTGTGGGGGGAATTTTTGCGGAAGATGGACTTTCACAAAGAGAAATTGAACAGTTAGTAGATACTTTCTCTCATCAGTCTATTGACTTTTTTAGTGCTTTGCGTTCTCGCATTTATGATGAACAAATCCGCGATTTTATTCATCAAATAGGTTATGAAAAAATTTCGATGCGGGTAGTTAATAGTGTAGAACCACCACCAGAATTTAAGAAACCTGATTTTAGTTTATCCCATTTAATTGAATCTGGTAATTTAATGGTGGGTGAACAAAAACGGGTGGAAACTTCCCATTTAGTTGATGAATATAATCGTTTAAATCGGGGTAGACTTTATAAATCTCAAGCTGTTGTTAAAGAAACATCTGTTAGTCAACCTGTAACTAATGGAAATGGAAACAATAGCATTACAAATAAAAGTCATTTAAGTTTAGAGACACAGGAACAAGTCCGGCAAATTTTATCCCAAGGTTATAAAATTGGTGTAGAACACGTTGATGAAAGACGTTTTCGCACTGGTTCGTGGCAAAGTTGTGTTACCTTACAGATAGATGGTGAATCTGATGCGATTTCAACTTTAGAATCTTGTTTAGCTGAATATAGTGATGAGTATGTGCGGTTGGTAGGTGTTGATCCGAAAGCAAAACGTCGGGTGATGGAAACTATTATTCAGCGTCCAAGTGGGAAGGGGAGCAATTAGGAAAATATTGGATTTTAGTGGTTTTTAATTACTAAATCAATAGGAGAAAAAGTTAATATTGGTTCAAATACATCAATTGATCGTGCAGTCCAAGATTTAGAACCATTTGATAACTGGAACTCTGAGTCAATAGAAATGTGTCAAGATATTCTTGCTCAATTAGCCACAAAAATTTGGGATATTGATATAAATTCGTAGTGTAACAGTAATTTATGTCGTATTAATTGATAGAGCAACCAAATACAAATTTTAACAATCAGGTTTAATAATTTTGTTTTTTAGTTCAAACCAACCTACATAAATTTATGTTAAAATCCAAAAATTACAACTTGATGCCATATCAAATTTATGATCATTGCACAAGAATTAGAAACACAAGAAAACATCTCCCAAGATGTAATTTTTCCCCCTGGTGATTTATATAGTGATGAACCCCCCGCGGAAACAGAACTGCATCTCAGACAAATAATCCTACTTTTCCAATGTCTAGAATGGTTGTGGAAAGATAGAAATGATTTCTATGCTACTGGAAACATGAGCATTTACTATAGTCCTAACCAGAAAAAATCAGAATATTTTCGTGGTTCAGATTTCTTTGTGGTTTTAGGAACTGAACGCAAAACCCGTAAAAGTTGGGTAGTGTGGGATGAAGATGGTAAATATCCTAATTTAATTGTCGAAATACTCTCACCCATTACAGCAAATACAGATCGAGAATTTAAAAAAGAACTTTATCAAAATACATTCCGTACACCAGATTATTTTTGGTTTGATCCTTATACTTTAGAATTTGCAGGTTTTCATTTAGTAGATGGAGAATATCAACCTTTAATAGTAAATGAAAAAGGACATCTTTGGAGTCAACAGTTAGGTTTATATTTGGGTATTCATGATGGTTTATTGCGATATTTCACACCCGCAGGAATTTTAGTTCCTACACCTGAAGAAAGCGCGGAAGCAGAAGCAGAAGCACGAAAATTAGCGGATCAAAAAGCATCCCGTTTAGCTGACAAATTGCGAGAGTTAAATATTGATCCTGAGACTATTTAAGACTATTTAAAGTTTATCAATAATGGACAATTGACAAATTACCTCTCCCTTCAAATCAGAGAATGGAAAAATCAGCATTTTTGGCTTTTTCCCCTTGAAGGGGGAGGTTTTAAACCCTGAATGAAACACTTATCAATTATCAATTGTCAATTGTCAATTGATCACTTAAACACCCCAACCTAATGTTACAGGACGCTTTGCTAAAACTTGTGTATAAAGTTCTGCTAAGGAACTGATATTATCACTCAGGGTATAGCGTTCTAAAACTCGTTTTCTTGCTTTTTGCCCCAACATGGTTGTTAACTCTGGATGATCTTGGAATAGTGGTAAAAGGGTTTTGAGTTGCGATCGCACAGTTTTAGAATTAATTACTACCCCAGCACCTTTTTCCAATACCTCCCCATCTGCACCGACATCAGTAGCTAAACAAGCTAAACCACAGGACATTGCTTCTAACAAAGACAGGGATAAACCCTCTACCAAAGAAGGTAAAATAAATACATCTGCCCCCCGTAAAATTTCTATACGGCGTTGTTCACTGGCCACAAAACCTAACCAGATAATGCCATATTCTGAACCATAAAATGGTTCTAAAGATGCTCTCAAAGGACCATTACCCACTATTAAAAGCTTACTACTAGCAGCCATATCTGACTGTTTCCAAGCTCGTAATAGAGACTCTACATTTTTTTCCGGTGCAAGACGGCCTTGGTAAACAAACAAACGTTCAGCATTAAATTCTTGTTTGATATGGGAAACCCCAGGAGAATATTTAACAGTATCAACACCATTAGGAATAACGGCGATTTTTTCTTCCCTAACTCCCATTTTTGCTAATAATTCTCGTTGAATTTGGGAAAATACGATCACCTTATCATAATTATCTAAAAAAGGTGCGTATAGCTGATAAGCTAAAAGTTGCGTACCAGAAATTAATTTTGCTCCTTTACCAGCAAAGGGAGTGTGAAAAGTAGCAATCAGGGGTAAATTTAATTCTTTGCAAATTTCTGGTAAAACAAAGTCCAGAGTGGATAAAGTCAAGGAAGCATGGACTATTTGTGGTTGTATTTCCCGCAATGCGTCTTTTAAAACCTTAGTGGCATTAAAAGCGGGAAGTGTGTAAACTTGGGACTTATAAATAAAAGGTAGGGGAACTTCTTTAAAATTTGGCCAGTTATCTGGTTCAGAGTCGTCTTGAGCAAAGTGAAGAAAACTTACATCATGTCCCCTATCTAATAATCCATTTGTAATTTCCCGACTATAGGTGACATTACCGCAAAAGGGTGATTTTTTTCCAATCCAGGCTATACGCATTCTTTAATTAGCTGTTGATAAAATCGGTTTGAAATGATTGGGGTTTTATACTTAGCTGTTTTTATCCCGTGATACTTGCTACTTTTTGTGCATCAATAAATTAATGCCATATCTTTATTAAATATCCCAGCTATCAGCCAAGTCAAATAGCAAATTTATGGCTTTATTTGTGGTGTTTTTAAGTTGGGAATTAATCAACTTGATCGCCAATCAATTAGGATCAGGTTTCATTAATCCTCAGCAAGTATGTCCTGAATTTTCGCTGGATTAAGTTTAGCACGAAAACCAGTGATTTTATTAACTTTTTGATGATTGACTAACTGATAACTAGGTACGGGAGTTATACCAGGTGAAAATACCTCCGAAAAAGACGATCACAGCCAAGGACAAAAAGACTGATTTTAAGCCAATGAAAGTTTCCGCTACACCTGCTAAAGCTAAAGGTAGAGTCAGGGCAATATTAACCACATTATTTTGCAGTCCAAACACTTTACCGCGCATTTCTGGGGGTGTTTCGGTTTGGATAGCGGTTTGCATGGGAATACCAACCAAAGCGCCAAACACACCTAATAAAGTTATGAAAAGCAGCACTAGCGATAGCTGGGTTGTGAAGAGTGAAAGACCAACTAAAGATGCAGCCATACCCAGACAACCCCAGAGGCTAAGTTGTCGATAGGAAAAACGTTGACCAAATTGGCCGAGAATTGTCGCGCCTCCTGCAATACCAACACCACCCGCTGCAAGTAAAAAACCGAATTGGGAAGCTTTTAAATTAGGGATAATTTCTGCCATGCGAACGGCGAGAACGGTTAAAGCTGCAAACACAGAAAATAAGATAATTAACTGTAAAAGAGCATTGCGGACGCGGTGATTTTCTTTGAGGTAACGTAAACCGTCCCGCAGGTCTTCAAAAACGTGAGGAAATTCTGTTTCTGGCGGGTGCGGTTTTTCGTTGGTTTTGAGGAGGAATAAAATCATGCCAGCGATCGCATAACTACCACCAACTAAAATTTCTTTACCTAGTCCCCCACTACCGCCAAATTTTGCCCAAATACTATCAGCTAAAACTAACACTGGTTCGCCCACAGCAAAACCAACAATTACCGATGCCATCATCGTTGTTGTGTACAGGGAATTAGCAGAAAGTAAATGTTTTTCTTCCACCACTAAAGGAATGGCTGCTTGTTCTGCTGGTGCGAAAAACTGTGTTAATGTGGAAACCAAAAAAGTCACCAGTAAGATCATTAAAAAACCCACTGGCAAAACTCCCACAGGCTGCCAATCATGGGTTAACCACAGTAAAAAAGGAATTGCTAAAACGAGGATACCGCGCCAAATATTTGATGCTACCAATACAGCTTTTTTTGACCAGCGATCCACAAACACACCAGCCACTGAACCAAACAAAACTGCGGGAATGGTAAAGATCATCATTAACGCTGACACCCAAGCACTGATACTTTGACCACCTTGTTGAAACTCACTGTTAATCAAAGCAATCATCAATACTAGATATACTTTATCAGCCAGTTGACAAAAAACTTGTCCTCCCCACAGTGCTAGGAAATTTGGGTTTTTTAATACAGGAAAAAATCCCTTTTCTTCCACATCACTTGATGCTGAATTTCTACCTGAACCAGAACCGTTTAATGGTAATGTTTCTGTTTCTAGGGGTGATGTTACTTGTAAACTTTTTCCCGTAGTATTAACCTTAGTATTAACCTTACCATTTTCACCATTACTTGTTCCTGAAATTGGTGAATCTATATCTGATGGTTGAGGTATATTCACATCAAGTTCTGATGTCAAATTTTTCTCATCAGCAACTTCTTTGAGAGACATTTCTGGACTATGAATTTTGCCAGACTTTAGGGGTGAAACAGAACTTAAATGATTAAGTTGTGTAGATTCTGATACCCTATTCTTGTTGTTAGCTTGGCTAGGTGATAAAGGCTGAATTTTTCGATCCAAATCAGACGATTGCATCATGGTTAGCGGCAAAATAAGAATCTATCAATGTGGCAGAGCGAATAGGGCGACCCAGATGGTACTGGGTGTACTGGCGCAAAATTTGCTCAACAGATAACCAGCCATCATCTGCGGCTGCATCTATTTGCATTATCCCTGGTTGGGACAAATGTTGGAGCATTTCTAATTCTTTTGCACCCAAACGACGGGAAATTTTTGGTAGGTCTTGGTGATGGAAAAGGGTTTGATAACCCGCTTTGGGGGAATTATTGGCCGATGGAGAAATTTCTGCTTCCTGTTTTCTTTCTTCCTGTTTTTGCCGTTCCCTTTGTTTTCTTAACTGTTCCCACGCTTGTAAGCAAACTGTTCCCCCCGCAGCAATGCTAAAACCTGCCTGCCAGTTAGGGTTGGTCAGGTCTGGAGTTAGGGGACGCTGGGTTAAGCAACAAAATTGCACTTGTGGGGTTAATCCTGCTAAAGCTAGGAGGTGAAATATTCCATGCGCTAAATATGCTACTACATCTTGTCCTTGATTTTTTGGTAAAGCTTCTAAACGCTGGAGATGTTCGTTAAATACCTCATAAAGTTCTTCTTGGGGATGTTCGCTTAAAGCTTGACACAGAACTATTTCCGCTAAATATTGACTAGCAGCTAATTTTCCCAAGTCTTTGGTTAGACCTGGGTAGGTTTTTATAGTTTCGGCTTGAGTAATTCTATTGAGAGTTGATGTAGCTGGTTGTGATAATCGCCCTTGAGAAATGAGCAGTTGATTAACTACAAACATTCCACTTCTCCCACCCAGACTGGAGTTATGTTTCCGTGAACCAGGAGCGATCGCCCGAATCAAACCAAATTCTTTGGTTAAAATTGTCACTATTTTATCTGACTCTCCTAATGCCTGGGTTTTCAGATTAATACCAGTTGCTTGATAAGTTCTACTCATTAGTCACCAGTCATTAGTTATTAGTCATTAGTCACCAGTCATTAGTTATTTTTACCCAGTCACCAGTCCCCAGTCACCAGTCCCCAGTCACCAGTCACCAGTCCCCAGTCACCAGTCCCCAGTCACCAGTCACC
>NZ_JAQMTI010000232.1:0-9477 GCF_028329225.1 Sphaerospermopsis kisseleviana CS-549
ATTTATCGCCCGAATGCTTCGCCCTTAGAGGAAAATAGCCTGTTCAGAAAATTGATAATTTATCGCCCGAATGCTTCGCCCTTAGAGGAAAATAGCCTGTTCAGAAAATTGATAATTTATCGCCCGAATGCTTAGTCCTGACGACTCCTGACTCCTGCTATAGTTAGGGTTTTAAGGAAGTTGAAAATAAAATTTAGCAGCCAGTCCATTTTACTATATAATGGAAAGATTTAGCTGCTGCTCTTTACTATCTGCCAAATTTACCGTACCATAAGAAAAGTAAAACTCATACTGACTTCGTGTTTGACAAATGCTGTCATCCGCAAAAGAAAGGAAGAATTCTTGAAAACCAACCAGTGTGCTTCTAAGATATTCCAAAATTAAAGGAGGGTTGGGGGAACCCATGCCAGGGTAGCACCGTCGTGACAACGGCTATATAAATAAATAGATTGCTTATAGTAGCTTTGATGATGTCTATGGATGTGTATGCCACCCTTATTAATTCACCCTAGTTGAGAAAAGATTGATTTTGTATAGGGAGTAGAGGACAACGCACCAATGCCTACTGTTAACAACGAAAATGAAAACCTGAATGCCAAATTTACGGCTGATATGGTGCGAACCTATCTGCGGGAAATTGGACGTGTGCCACTGCTAACCCGTGAGCAAGAGATTGTTTATGGGAAGCAGGTGCAGCAAATGATGACGCTTCTGGAAGCTAAAGAAGCTTTAGCGAAAAAACTAGACCATGAACCTAGTTTAGCAGAATGGGCTGCCCATGTTAACCAATCAGAAAATGAAGTTAAACATACGGTGGCGTTAGGTAAGCGAGCCAAGCAAAAAATGATTGAAGCGAATTTGCGCTTGGTTGTGGCTATTGCCAAAAAATACCAGAAGCGAAATATGGAATTTCTGGATTTAATCCAGGAAGGAACATTAGGTTTAGAACGGGGGGTAGAGAAATTTGATCCCATGCGGGGTTATAAATTCTCGACTTATGCTTACTGGTGGATTCGGCAAGCGATTACACGAGCGATCGCTCAACAAGGTCGCACTATCCGCTTACCTATCCATATTACCGAAAAGCTGAACAAAATTAAAAAGGTGCAACGGGAGTTGGCACAAAAGTTGGGCAGGTCCCCAACACCAACAGAAATCGCCAAAGAACTGGAATTAGAACCTGCTCAGATTCGTGAGTATCTGAATATGGCACGTCAACCAGTTTCTTTAGATGTGCGGGTTGGTGATAACCAAGACACCGAACTGCAAGAAATGTTGGAAGATGAAAGTCCATCTCCAGAATATTACACCAATCAGGAATTTTTGCGCCAAGACTTAAATAACCTGTTGGCAGAACTCACACCCCAACAACGGGAAGTTTTAGCTTTACGGTTTGGTTTAGAAGATGGTAATGAAATGTCCTTGGCGAAAGTTGGTGAACGGTTGAAACTTAGCCGTGAGCGAGTCCGTCAACTAGAACATCAAGCACTTGCACATTTACGCCGTCGTCGCGCCAATGTTAAAGAATACGTTGCCAGCTAAAAGCGTAGACAAGCACCTGCTTGTGAGAAAATATGACTTTTGGCGGGTTGCCTCCTGATTTCAGGGGGCAATTTTTTTAGTTATCTTTGCGTAAAAGGTATAGGAATCCGGTTTGATTCCTGAACATACTTGTGTAGGCAGGCAAGAGGTACTCATAGAAGAGGCAAAAGAGTTTTAGAATATTTAGGTGTACGGAGTTTTGTTCAATCATCAAATATAGGACTAATATTTGAACTTTATATTTTCTTCATCCAGTCTTGAACATTTTTGATTATTTTTATATATAAACTTCCAAATTATCTGCTATTATTTACCACCAAAGAAGTTTTGAGATGGTGTCGGTCTCAACCATGTAGAGGTTGGCGTGAAATGGCTCAACAAGGAGTGGAGATTCACGAAGTTCCTGGTACACATCTGAGTATGATTGGAGAACCAGGTGTACAAATTTTAGCGGAAAAATTAATTTTTTGCATAGAGCAGGCACAAGGGACTGGCAAATAATTTATTTTTTGCAGTTCCCTGACTGAATTTTTTTTACTCTGATCCGAAATCCCTAGGGTTGCTGTTGTAGTGAATCATGGGATTCTGATCACCAAGGTGTCAATCAATGGTTTATATCACACTTTAAGAGAAAATCAAGTGATCAGGATCAATACTTTACCTGTTTTCACCCATTGAGGAATTGACAATACAAATGCCAAACTTAAGATATCTCAATTAAATAGGGTTTGCTGATAGCGTAGCGTGGCGTTAGCCATATAAATCCGAAAACTTTACAGGTAAACGGTTTTAGCTATTTTGACTTGTACTGAGCGACTTGTACTGAGCGACTTGTACTGAGCCTGTCGAAGTAAGCGTGGCGTAGCCATACTCCTTGAACTCCTGACTCCTTGAACTCCTGACTCCTTGAACTCCTGACTCCTTGAACTCCTGACTCCTTGATAGCGACTTGTACTGAGCCTGTCGAAGTAAGCGTGGCGTTAGCCATACTACTGGTCCTTCACAGATAACTTTTTCAGCAAACCCTAAATATTAAATCAAAGTTGGTAAAAAGATTTTTGTCATCCCCCACAAGAATGACTCTCTAGTGCGAAGCATTACACTTTTCAACAATGATATTTTGAGATGATCAACCAAAATCTATAAAAACTTCATTTTTTGATGGTTTTTTATTCCAGATAATATAGATAAAACTTTTGCAGGAATCTTTAAGTATTGGTGTTTGGTTATTATTTAGGTAAGTAGATAACAGTAGTTATTTTAGTTACAGGAGATGTCAGGTGCTTAACAAAAATTTTCAGTTCATACCCCAAGGTAAATTCAAACTTCCCGCTATTGGCTTACTGATTGGTTTTGGCATTATAGGTTTAAGTGTAATTAGTGAACGGACAAAAATTAACCTGAAATCTACAGCCACAGCAGCGAATTTACCAGGTTATACAAATCAAATTCAGAGTAACAATGAAAACTCTCTTTTGTCAAAACTGCGAGATATTAGAGATCAAAGAAGTCAACTTCAGTTAAATACTGTTGAACCACAAAATGTAGAATCTAATGTAGAATCTGAAGCTTTAAATAGAACGTTACACAATATACCCACAAATACAAGACAAAGAGGAGGAAAATCACCTGTTAATTTTCCTGAAAAAGATGGAATTTATCTTTATGGACAGTCCTCAACACCAAACCAGTTAGGACAAGGTTATATTGTGTTTCAAAAACAGCAAGGAAAGGTAATTGGTGCTTTGTATATGCCCAGTTCTGAGTTTAGCTGTTTTCAGGGTACAATTGCTCAATCTGGTGAGTTAGCAATGACGGTAACTAGCTCTCCTGGTGAAGTTGGTGTTACTCAAGTTTCAACTACTAGCAAAATACCCAACTTTACTGATGAAGATACTGCTACCTATGCCTATTCTATAGAACTGCAAGACTATCATCAGTTAAATTCTGTCAGTGCTAATGATAGAAAAATTTTACAAGCTTGTAGTCAACATTTCAGGTAAGCATTTAGCTATTAGCAGTCAGCGGTCAGCTTGTTAACAGTTAAGCCCAAAATCAATATTTGAACATCTACCAATTGATCAAATATATCAAATATTCTGACTCCTGACTCCTGACTCCTGACTCCTGACTCCTTGCGTTTAATACTCAATTCCCGCTTGCGCTTTAATTCCTTGATCTTTAAAAGGATGCTTAATTAAAGTCATTTCTGTAACTAGATCCGCTTTTTCAATTAAAGCCGGTGGTGCGCCTCTCCCTGTCAGAATTATGTGTTTATCTGCTGGTTTTTCGGCTAAACCTGCTAAGATTTGTTCAACTTGTAAATAACCAAGTTTGAGAGCAATATTAATTTCATCCAAGAGTACAAGTTTAAACTCTGGGTTGCGGATAAATTCTAAAGATTTTTCCCAAGCAGCGTTAGCTTTCTCCAAGTCTCTATCACGGTCCTGGGTTTCCCAAGTAAACCCTTCACCCATTGCGTGAAACTCTAGTTGGTCTGTCCAATGACTAAAAACCCGCTTTTCTGAAGGTTCCCAAGCACCTTTAATAAATTGGACGATCGCTACCTTATATCCATGACCAAGCGATCGCATTACCATACCTAAAGCCGCAGTCGTCTTACCCTTGCCATTACCCGTATTAATAATAATTAAACCTTTTTCTGGGATGGCGTTAGCTATACGTTGATCTTGTATTTCCTTACGACGCTGCATTTTTTTGCGGTACTGTTCATCATTCAGCGATGATGTTGAAGATGACATGACCTCATCTATTAAACGGGAAATTTCCTGATCAGAATTTAATTCTTCTGGTTGATCGTTTTTCATAAATCCTATTGATAAATAACTGTTAAGCCTACGAGAATGAAGTATAATTGTTTTGAGTAAGGTTACACTAGAAATGATATAAATTCTGTTAGCTATGATCTTAATAATTAAATTAGTTGTTCTTCATCGGCATAAGAGGATGTCTGAAAAGTTTTGAGAAAGTGATTTTGATTACGCCAATTGCTTCAACATTAAACGAATCATAGCTAGGGGATGCTGAATAAATGTAAAACCTGGATAAATTAAGGGATTGAGGATGATGAAAATTAAAATTGTGCCAATTTTTAATAAAGATTGGATGAATTATTCTATACAATTTTGAATGTGGCTAAAGCCAATCAATCGCTTTAATGCGACTAAAGTCGCTATCGACTTATCCCCATGTCTAAAAGCCAGGGGTTTGCGTCTCGTTTCAGGGTCAATGGGGACATTAATTTGTCAACGCGGACAAATAATCTGGCAAACGAAAAAACGAGCGCGGAGGGATTTGAACCCCCGACCCACAGAACCGGAATCTGTTGCTCTATCCACTGAGCCACGCGCCCTTACATATACTTTTGTAATTATAACATAGTTACTAAAAATATAGTCAAATATTTCTAGCTTGGTAATGTTATACACCTTAGATGGCTAACTACAAGCCACAATATTCGGTTTCTATCATCAGATAGAGTTCCGAACTACTTTTACCTTTTTTCAGTTCTGATTTGATTAGCTACTCTTGAAAATGTTTTATTTCGTCTAATTTATAGGATTTCCTGGCACACAGGAACTATGGTTAGGTTAATTCTAACTCTCCGCACTCTCAGATCAGGACTTTCACCGCTTTTCAAGGATCTACGCTTTTTGAACTCACAACTAGTATATCACACACCTTCACATTTTGCATCACAGATGCAGACAAAAATTGATAATATTTTTGTACCACAGATGTTAATATTTGACTGCGATCGCTTGTCCTTTTTGTGCTGATATGCCTGATAAAGTCGCAAACTTTTGTATTAGCATATACAAAATTAGCAAATACTTCTCAAGGCTTAGGTAATTGTAAAAATAATATAAAATTTTGTTAAATCATCGTTCTAGGGGTAGGCAAAATGAAATATATTGGATATATTTAACTTAATTGCCTATACCGAAAGATTTATAGTCTACGCAATATGTGATCCCCCTAGTTTGGACAAAAAAGCCGCTAGGGGGATCTTGTTTTAAGGGGCTTGAGTTAATATTTGTATTACCTAATCACATTTAAATATATAAAAATGTATATTTACAGATGTTTCCTAAGTTATGATCTACAAAGCTAACAGGCAAGATGCCTGATCCACAAGGGTTTTATGATTTCCGTTTGTACCTCACTAAGAGGATGTTGGAAAAGTTTATGGCTAACGCCACGCTACGCTATCGGCGAACTGCTTGCAGCAGCGCTTCGCTATCGCTCAAAAATAATCAAAAAATCATGTTAAAATGCCCGAAAGCCATACCTCATATTTGGTTGTTCCTGTCAATGCGTAAGTCCTAATTAATTTATAAAACATTTTATCAATCACCAATCACCAATCACCAATCACCAATTATCAATTATCAATTATCAATTATCAATTATCAATTATCTCCATCCTAACCAACGCAAACAAGGAACAATAATATAATAACTTAACCCTAAACAAAGACTAATTAAAACACCAATAGAACCAAAAAAAGCTATATGCTGTAATAACTCTACCCAATTTGGTGGATAGGAAAAATGGAACAATGAAATTTTGATCCCTAAATGAATTAAACCTGCGACAATATTAGCACTACCAAAAGCAGCTATAAAAGCGTAAGCTAGGTAATGGGTACGCAGACCTAAACCCAAAGTGAGTAAAGAAATTGAGATTAACATCCAGGCAATTAATCCTTCAGGGCTATTCTGTGGTTTAATAAATTGCCAAGTTATCCAACCTGAACTATAGCCTATTACACCCATCATAGCTGATACTAAAAAACGTCGTTTTTGTCCAAAACTTCCAGATAAAGTAATTCCCCAAGCAGTACCTAAACCAGCAACAGCATAAATGATAATTTCCTTGGGATTAGTAGGTGTAAAATTGGGGATGAATTGGGGTAATTGGCGTGATATAAATTCTGCCACAAAAGCACCTGATTTAGTTTGATAAGCCAGTAAAAAACCACCAATAGTTCCCACACTCGCACCAATAAAACTTAAAATTATCGCCCAAATTGTCGCTAAACAAGCTTTCAAAAAGTTGAAAATTGCTTGCACTGTAAATAAAGTTGTATTACCTACAGCTTGGGTAATTTCTGTGATAGTTTGGACGATAGTATTTTTAATTTGGGTAAAAAAGCCTAGTTGTGATTTTTGTAATTTTTTGGATTTTACAGAATTAATTGCTAATAAACGTTTTTGAATAATAGCTGCATGGGCTGGACGCGATCGCACATCCGCCTGTATCATTTCATCTAATAAATCTGCTAGTTGAATATTAACATTACACCACTTACGCCAGTTTAATTCCCCAGTAATCGGATCTTCCAATTCTTGTGGATATTTACCTGTAAGTAATTCAATCATTGTTCGTCCCAAAGCATAAAAATCAGCCGCAGGACCAACATTACCTCCTGTAATTTGTTCTGGTGGACTGTAACCAGAAGAAAATAAACGAGTAGAAGGAGAAGGCGATCGCAATATTCCCCCACTAAATTGTTTAGCCCCACCAAAATCAATTAACACCAATTGTTCTGCTTGTAAAAGTGTATTAGGTGCAGGACTACGCAACATTAAATTAGAAGGTTTAATATCCCGATGAATAATTTTCCGGTGATGTAATTCCTGTAAAATTTTTACAGCTTGGGAAAGCAAATTTAACACCAAATCCTCTGGACATCCTTGAGGAAAATTTTTACGCACTTCCTCCAAAGTATAACCATCAATCTTTTCCATCACCAGACAAGCTAACTGGTGTGGTTTAGGATGAGTCACACTGATTTGAAAATACCCATCAGCGTCAACTTGAGGCACACCAGAATTGCGGAAATTACTTAAAACTTCCGCTTCTAGGATAAATAACTCCAAAGCCTTGGGAGAATTTTCCACCAAGACTTTCAGTACCTTTTCAGTTTGAGTTTTGACATCCCAAACCGTATAAATTTGGGCAAAACCGCCTGAACCTAAAGGTTTCAGTGGGTAATAACGGTCTACTAACTGTAACGGACTGCCACAGCTGTTACAAAATTTGTTGCCCCAAGGTTGGGGATAAGGACGTTGACAGTGAGGATTTATGCAGTGAACCGCACTCTGATTTATTTGGAACAAAACCACGAAAATACAAAGGCTAGATCGATTTTAACGCCTATTTTGCTTTCTTGATTATTCAAACAAACACATTCATCCTGGAAGAACGAACCGCAAAGTACGCAAAGGACACAAAGGAAAGAGGTAGAGCCTTTTTTCTTATAATCCAGTGGCGACAGTTGGGTGAAAAACGACTAAGCTGGTATTATAACAGGTTAAAACTTTACCTAAAATTCTGCCTGGACTGGAGCGCAAAACCAGCGGTTTAAACTTGGTTTAAACTTTCTCACTGACTCACGTACATTGTAATTACATTATGTTTGATGCACTATCTGACCGTTTAGAAGCCGCCTGGAAAAAACTGCGGGGACAAGATAAAATCTCTCAATCCAACATTCAAGACGCATTGCGCGAAGTGCGTCGGGCTTTGTTGGAAGCAGATGTTAACCTCCAGGTAGTTAAAGATTTTATAGCTGAAGTCGAAACCAAAGCCCAGGGATCTGAGGTCATAGCTGGTGTACGTCCTGACCAGCAGTTTATCAAAATTGTTTATGATGAACTGGTACAGGTGATGGGGGAAGAAAATGTTCCCCTGGCAGAAGTTAAGGATAAAACTACCGTTGTCTTGATGGCAGGTTTACAAGGTACTGGTAAAACCACCGCTACTGCTAAATTAGCTCTACATTTAAGAAAATTAGATCGTAGTTGTTTGTTAGTCGCCACAGACGTATATCGTCCCGCAGCTATTGATCAGTTAATTACACTGGGTAAGCAAATTAACGTACCTGTGTTTGAGATGGGCAGTGATGCTGACCCCGTAGAAATCGCCCGTCAAGGGGTAGAACGTGCTAAGGCAGAAGGTATTAATACAGTGATTGTTGATACCGCTGGACGCTTACAAATTGACCAAGACATGATGGCGGAATTAGCCCGCATCAAGTCAACGATTGAACCAGATGAAACTCTGTTAGTTGTGGATGCAATGACAGGGCAAGAAGCAGCAAATCTGACCCGTACTTTCCATCAACAAATCGGTATAACTGGGGCTATTCTCACCAAAATGGACGGTGATAGCCGTGGTGGTGCGGCTTTGTCAGTGCGGCAAATTTCCGGTGCGCCGATTAAGTTTGTCGGTGTGGGTGAAAAAGTCGAGGCGCTGCAACCTTTTTATCCAGACCGCATGGCCTCCCGTATTTTGGGCATGGGTGATGTTCTTACCTTGGTTGAAAAAGCCCAGGAAGAAATCGACATCGCCGACGCTGAGAAAATGCAGGAGAAAATGCTGTCAGCGAAGTTTGATTTTACAGACTTCTTAAAACAGCTACGCCTAATGAAAAATATGGGTTCATTAGGTGGCATCATGAAGTTGATTCCCGGTATGGGTAAACTTTCTGATGACCAGTTGAAGCAAGGGGAAACCCAGCTAAAACGCTGTGAAGCCATGATTAATTCCATGACTAAGCAGGAAAGAAAAGATCCAGAACTATTGGCCAGTTCTCCCAGTCGGCGGCGACGCATTGCTTCTGGTTCTGGTTATAAAGAATCAGACGTGAGTAAGTTGGTAGCAGATTTCCAAAAAATGCGATCGCTCATGCAGCAAATGGGACAAGGCAACTTCCCCGGAATGCCAGGAATGTTTGGCGGCGGTATGGGCAACCCCCTAGCCGCAGGAAACCGTCCTGCACCCGGTTGGCGCGGTTATCCCGGCGGCGCACCAGCAGCGAAAAAGAAAAAGAAAGAGAAAAAGAAAAAAGGTTTTGGCACGCTATAGGTGACTGGGGACTGGGGACTGGGGACTGGGCATTGGGC
>NZ_JAQMTI010000233.1:0-10118 GCF_028329225.1 Sphaerospermopsis kisseleviana CS-549
CCAGTCACCAGTCACCAATCACCAGTCACCAATCACCAGTCACCAGTCACCATTTTTGTTAGATGGAAAGCGATTTCCGCTAACTCCATCTAAGCAAGACAAAAGGCTTACGCACTAAGTTCCACCAATAAAATTACACCCCATCAGGGGTGTGTCGCAGCTTCCTGAATTATTTTAAGAACATGGTAAAGGTATTGTGCTTGATTTATAAGGATATCTCAAGCAATCCATTACTAAACCGAATAGGTTTATTTAAAACGGCGTTTCCGTCTAGCTGCGACTGCTTTACGTTTGCGCTTTTCCAGGGGGGTTTCAAAGTGACGATGATACTTTACGTCAGCCAAAATTCCAGCTTTGGAAACCTGGCGTTTAAACCGACGCAGGGCTGAATCTATTCCTTCGTTTTCTCCTAGAACCACTTGGGTCATTCTGGGTCTTTCCTCAATTTGTCAATTATCTCCATTGTAATATTAGCCGCAAACTTAGCAAAACTATATAGTGTCAAACGAGTTTGATCTTATTTTGGAATTAACTATCTTGCCCATTTAAGCTGATTCATAAATATTTTAAAATAATTAAAATTAATTTTAATTAAAATTTTTACATCCTTAACTTGTAATTAAAACATAATTTAACAAAAATTAAGAAATAAATAACTTTCAATTAACCTCTTGCCGTGACTTCTCTTAACAATTACTCATTTAAATGAGATCAAAATATATCTCAAACACTGAACTACTTATTCAGAGGTTTTATGGCTGGTAATCACGTCATTTTCATGCACCCAGATGGAACAAGTCCATCTCACTTTGCTTTTGCACGGTTTGTAGACCAAGGACCCGATGGGCGATTGAATTGGGATAAGATGTCTAATGCTGGTGTGTATCTTGGTCACATGGAAGACCAGTTAGGTGGAACATCTAACGCTGGTGCTGTGACTCACGCTACAGGTCTATTAGCACAAATCCTTTACAACGCCCCACGCAAAACCTGATTCAACTAGCTCAAAGTTTAGGTTATACAGTTGTTTATACAGCAGATCAACTCAAAAACTTACTTAATGCACCTACACCCCCAACAAAAGTGTTAGGTGTATTTGCACCTGTTCACACTTTTAACGATCGCCCAGAGGAAGTTTTAGCTGGACAGAGTTTACCTCTGTATCGGCAAACAGCCCCAACTATTGCTGAAATGTTGGATGTCACCCAGAAGTTGATGGAAAGACACCCCAACTTTAACAATGGTTCAATTACCATTGTGGAAGAAGAAGGTACTGATAACTTCGGTAATAACAACAATGCGGCTGGAACTTTAGAAGGTTTGCGTCGTACAGATGCAGCCATTGGGGTGGCATTAGATTTCATCGAAAGACATCCTAACACCTTGATGTTGACGGCTGCTGATAGTGATGCTGGTGGTTTACAAGTAATAGACCGCACTGGTGCAACCGTAGGTACTGTTAATAATAACCCCACTACATCAAACCGCAACGTACCCTTAGATGGACAAACCGGTGCTAACACTGCGCCTTTCGTGGCTGCACCTGATGCAGATGGTGATGTGTTCAGGTTTGGTGTTGGTTGGTCAGGTACACCAGATTTTTCTGGTTCTATTGTTTCTAAAGCGCATGGTTTAAATGCAGATAAATTACCTGCAACTTTAGACAATACCAAAATTTATGAGTTGATGTATGAGACGCTGTTCGACGTTGAACTACCATGCTGATGCCGAAGATCGTCCCACCACTAACCTGATTGATTTAGCAAAATCCTTGGGCTATACTGTGGTCTACACAGAAGAGCAAATGAACACTGCCGTAGCAAGTGCTACTGCTTCCACAAAGTTACTCGGAGTTTTTGCTGCAAACCACACCTTTGACGATCGCCGGGAAGAACAATTAGGATTAAACACTGCTAATCCCTTACCTCTCTACCTAAACACTGCACCTACAGTAGCGGAGATGCTAGAGGCATCTTTAAAAAGGTGATGGTTTTGGTTTTGATGATCTGACCTTGAGTGGTAATAATATTGCGATCGGTGCAACAACCGTAGCAATTTTGAATGGTGTTAACACTGCAAATTTAACTGCTGCTAACTTCGCTTTTGTTTAAAACCATTAGACATCTCTAAAAAAGTCGTAGGGACAATTCATGTAGCTTGCTTCCCGCAGGATACTGTCCCTACATCTTTTTCGGAAAAGTCTATTCATTTTCACCAGATGTCTATTAATCTCTGTGTCTTCTGCGCCTGGAGTGGTTCGTTATTCATTATCTATTTCAATTGTTAATGCCAACTGATATAATTTATTCCGAGAAATTGATATTTCTTTTGCTAATTGTCTACTTGCTTGAGAACGAGAAGCACCTTGTTTCATCATTGCTAATAGTTCGGCTTTGAGTTCTGCTTCTGTAATTTGTGGTTTGCTGGGTTCTATTCCTGCCACTAACAGGGTATATTCTCCTTGGGGTTCTTTTTGTTGATAATGGGCGATCGCCTCTGCTATTGTTCCTCGCCAAAATTCTTCATATAATTTAGTTAATTCTCTAGCTATTACTATCTGGCGATCGCCGCCAAAAATATCACCTAAATCTGCCAAAGTTTCTCGCAACCGATGGGGAGACTCATAAAAAACTAAAGTCCTAATTTCTGTTAACAAAGACTGTAAATATTCTCGTCTTTGTTGACTTTTTGCAGGTAAAAATCCATCAAATATAAACCGATTTGTGGGTAAACCAGAAGCACTTAAAGCGGTAATGGCAGCAGTCGCACTGGGAATAGGAACAACATCAATTTCTGCATCTACACAAGCTTTAATTAACTCATATCCTGGATCAGAAATTCCTGGCATTCCCGCATCACTAACTAATGCGATCGCTTTTCCATATTTTAAAGATTCTAATATTTCAGGAATGCGACTATTACGGTTATGTTCATGATAACTCATTTGGGGTGTTTTAATTTGAAAATGTTGCAGCAATTTTCCTGTATGTCTGGTATCTTCAGCCGCAATCATATCTACAGATTGTAATATTCTCACCGCCCGAAAAGTCATATCTTCGAGATTTCCAATCGGTGTCCCGACAATGTATAATGTTCCTGGTTTGGGTTCAGTTGCCATAATTATTATTTTCTAGAAGACAACAGGTAGAAGGCTGTTTTTGTGTAAGCATTCAGCCGTCAGCTATCAGCAAACAACTAAAAAAAATCAATAAAATTTTGCTTATTTGATAATAAACCTTATAGCTGATTACTGATAGCTGAATGCTTGCTTAATTATTAATAAACTTCTCAAAAATTTCCCCAAAATCTTTTCTCACATAAGTTTCATGGGCATATTTTAACCAATTAAAAGCATACCAGTTAATAGCCTTAAACTGTTCTTCTGAAGTGGAAATATTAGTTGCTCTACCTACTGTACTAGAAGCAGTATTTAAGCTAGTTTGAGCATATTGGTAATAAACTCCATTTTCTTTTTGAATGGAAGAAATTTTTACCAATGCTTTGTATAAATCTTTTAAGGGAGCAATAAAATTTTTTGCCACATCAATAGAATAGGATTTATCCCCCATAACAAACTTAATTTCAATATCTAAATCTACCGTTCCTGCGGTTTCTAACCTTACATCTCTAATGATATTTTGACTGTAGCTATAACGATTTAGTAACCGTTTTTTGCTCATGGCAGAACTACCATCAAGATGGATTAATGCTAAATTTGTAAAACAGTATTCATCAGTTTTTGATTTAATCAAAAAGTAGATTTTTTCCCCTTCTTCGTGCATTACGTAATCATCACTATCAACCTTATTATAATCTTCTGGTTTAATCACAGCACCAATATCACTTAAACCCAGTGCGTCCATTGCCATGTTCTTAAACATAATTTCTGTTTCTCCTGTATAATTTTCCAATCACCAATCACCAATCACCAATCACCAATCACCAATCACCAATCACCAATGACTAAATCAGCTTTATTTGTCGGTTTAATTACTTTAGATTTAATTTACCTTGCCCAATCACCACCCCAGAACAATCAAAAATTAGTTGCTAATGATTATACTGTAGCAGCAGGTGGACCAGCAACCAACGCATCTGTTACATTTAGTTACTTGGGTAATAAATCTCAACTTTTAGGTGTTCTGGGTTCTCATTCCATGACACAATTAATTACTACAGATTTAGCAAATTACCAAGTAAGAATAATTGACTTAGATCCTAATAAACAAACATCCCCACCAGTATCTTCAATCATTGTCACCCAAGGTACAGGAGAAAGAGCAGTAATTTCTATAAATGCCGTAAAAACCCAAGCTGATATTAACTCTATTCCTGATGATATATTAGATAATATTGATATTATTTTAATTGATGGACATCAAATGGCAGTAAGTAAAATAATTGCCGAAACAGCGAAAAATAAAAAGAAAAATAAAAAGAAAAATATTCCTGTTGTTATTGATGGAGGAAGTTGGAAAGCGGGTTTTGAAGAAATTTTACCTTTTGTAGATTATGCTATTTGTTCGGCTAACTTTTATCCTCCCAACTGCAAAAATCAAGCAGATATTTTTAATTATTTGCAAGGTTTTAACATTCCTTACATTGCCATTACTCATGGAGAAAAACCCATAGAATATTTAAGTAATAAAGAAAAAGGGTTGATCAATGTTCCCAAAATTAAAACCATTGATACATTAGGCGCGGGTGATATTTTTCATGGTGCTTTTTGTCATTATATCCTACAAAATAACTTTCCTCAATCCTTGGAATTAGCAAGTAATATTGCTGCGGAAGCTTGTAAATATTTTGGTTCACGTCGTTGGATGAAAAAATTATCAATTGTCAATTGTCAATTATCAATTGATCAGTAGGGTAGACATCTTGACTACCCCACAAGAATTTTTGATTAAATACTTCTAATCATTAATTGATAATAAACCAGGAGGAGGAGTAATTTCAATCCGCCGATTTTGCAAATCAACAACAGGAACAATTTCCATGACAAAAGGAATTAAAACAGTTTTTCCAGCTTTTTTTTCATCAAAAGCAGGATCAAACTTCACCTCTAATAAATCATGACCAGAAGGTAATAAATCTACAACTGTTCCGATTAAATCCCCAGATTCCTGCATGAAAACAGACAATCCTATTAAATCTATAACATGAAATTCCCCCTCTTCCAATTCTGGGCGATCGCTAATAGGGACAAACAACCGACAATCTCGCAGATTTTCCGCAGCAGTGCGATCGCTCACCCCTTCTAATTGAATCACATATAGATTCTTACCCTCAATATACCGCCCTTGTAACAACTCCACCGGTTGCGGTTCACACTCCCCTGGCCGCAACATCCAGCGAGTACCCGCCTCCTCAAACCGTTCCGGGAAATCAGTATTAGGATAAACCCGCACCTCCCCACCTAAACCTTGAGGTGCAACAATTTTACCAATCTCGATCCAGTGATCAAGATCGGGGACTGGGGACTGGGGACTGGGGACTGGGGACTTTTTCTTTTTTCCCCCTGCTCCCTGCTCCCTGCTCCCCTGCTTTCTTCTCTTCGTGTCCTTCGTGTCTTCGTGGTTCATTCCTCTTACACACTCACCGCTTCACGTTGATAAACCTGTTCTGCTACCTTAGCCAAACGCTGCATACCGATAGTAATTTCCTCATCACTACCAGTCAAACTGATACGCAGACATTGATGCTTGTGTTCCCACTCATCTTTTAAACCAGGGAAAAAACCACTACCAGGAACAATAATCACACCGACTTTCTTTAATTCCTGGTAAAATTCCCAGTCAGTCATCGGTAAATCTTGCAGCCACAACCAGCCAAAAATTGCACCTTCACCCCGATGTAAGAACCAAGGTAAATTTTTAGGCATAGCTGCTTCCAATGTACTTTCTAATACATCAAATTTATTCTTGTAGAAAGGTCTAATCACATTTTCCGCAATATCCGCTAATGCACCTGATTCTATCGCACGAGCAGCGATCGCCTGACCATATCTAGAAGAATGTATCCCTGCATTAGTTTGGAAACACTCTAAAGCTTGCAGCAGTTTTTCATCACCGATAGCTACCCCCAGTCTTTCCCCTGGTAAACCTGCCTTGGATAAACTCATACAATGAAGAATGTTATCACCAAATACAGGTTTCATCTCTGTAAAATTTAACGCTGGGAAAGGAGGCGCATAAGCTGAGTCTATCAAAACTGGTACATTGTAAGGTGCAGCTAAAGCGGCGATTTTCTCAACTTCATCATTTGTTAAAACGTTACCTGTGGGGTTACAAGGACGGGAGAAAATCACACAACCAGTATTTTCATTAATAGAAAGTTGGCTAAAATCAGGACGATATTTAAAACGATGATTGGCGCTGTCAATATCTAAAGTAGGTTTATAAGCAATTAACGCTTCTGGGCATAAACTCACCCCACCATAACCTGTATAATCTGGACTTAAAGGTAAAACAATTTCTTTTAAATCCCCATCATCAGTATAGCCACCGTAAGCGTTAGCAGCGTAGAAATAAATAGTTTGACTACCAGCAGTAACTAAAATATTCCGTTCTGTTAAATTTAAACCATAACGCTCGTTAAAATCCTTCACCATCACGGAAATGAAAGGTGCATAACCCTGAGAAGAACCGTAACGACAAACAACTTCACCATACTCAGAACTAGCTAATAAATCTGCGGTACAGTCACGCCATAACTGCTCAACCTCTGGTAAAATCAGGGGATTACCCGCACTCAAATTATACAATACCTGCCCCTGATTGGCTCGGAGTGTTTCATTAATATCTTTCATAATCGCTCTTACGCCAGTCAAGTTAGACATTTGAGTGCCGATTTTAGTAAGGGCAGGTTTCATCATGTTTGTTACAAAATAAAGGAATTGTTATTGAGATTTAGATTTTAACAAAATCTGCGAATCACCGTACCCGAAAATCATTGAAAAAACATTCAAAAATAATAACCCAAGTTGCTAGTTAGGAATAGGAGTCAGGAGTTAGAAGTAAACAATAAAACCCCAGTTTGTGAGACTGGGGGGTTTCTCTTGTAATCGGTACTAATGTACTATACGGTAATAGAGTTTGGCAAGCGATCGCTCAGAAAAAATCTTGAGTGAGTAGGTGACAGGTGACAGGTGACAGGTGACAGGTGACAGTAGTATTAACTTTAGATTAGATCAGTTAATTTAGGGGAGAAGTGAATAATGGAAGTGAAAGCAGCGATCGCTTACAGTGCAGGAAAACCACTAACCATTGAAACCGTGCAACTCCAAGGACCACAAGCGGGGGAAGTATTAGTAGAAATTAAAGCTAGTGGAGTTTGTCATACTGATGCTTATACCCTTTCTGGTGCAGATCCAGAAGGTTTATTTCCCGCTATTTTAGGTCATGAAGGTGCTGGTGTGGTTGTGGAAGTGGGGGAAGGTGTCAAAAGTGTTAAACCCGGAGATCATGTCATTCCTTTATACACTCCCGAATGTCGGCAGTGTGCATATTGTTTAAGCTTTAAAACCAACCTCTGTCAAGCTATTCGTGCTACCCAAGGACGGGGAGTGATGCCCGATGGTACGAGTAGATTTAGTATTGGTGGTGACATAATTCATCATTATATGGGTACTTCTACTTTTGCTAATTATACGGTGTTACCAGAAATTGCAGTTGCTAAAATTCGGGAAGATGCGCCTTTTGATAAAGTTTGTTATATCGGATGTGGTGTAACTACGGGCATAGGTGCAGTTATTAATACAGCTAAAGTTGAACCTGGTGCAAATGTGGTAGTTTTCGGTTTGGGGGGAATAGGTTTAAATGTGATCCAAGGGTCACAAATGGTTGGCGCGAATATGATTGTGGGTGTGGATATTAATCCCAATAAACGCGCCTTAGCTGAAAAATTTGGGATGACACATTTTGTTAATCCTAACGAAATTGAAGGTGATTTAGTTGCGTATTTAGTAGATTTAACTAAAGGTGGTGCTGACTATTCTTTTGAATGTATTGGTAATGTAAAAGTTATGCGTCAGGCTTTAGAATGTTGTCATAAAGGTTGGGGAGTAAGTGTTATTATTGGGGTAGCTGGTGCAGGTCAAGAAATTAGCACTCGTCCCTTTCAATTAGTAACTGGAAGAGTTTGGAAAGGTTCAGCTTTTGGCGGTGCAAGAGGGCGGACAGATGTACCGAAAATTGTAGATTGGTATATGGATGGAAAGATCAATATTGATGATTTAATTACTCATGTAATGCCCATTGAAAAAATTAATGATGCTTTTGATTTAATGCACAGAGGGGAATCAATAAGAAGTGTGGTAACATTTTAGGTAATGGGTAATTGGTGATTGGTAATTGGTAATTGGTAATTGGTAATTGGTAATTGGTAACAAATAATTACAGCCGTTTCCTAAGTTATGAGGTACAAGGCTAACAGGCAGGATGCCTGTTCCACAAGGGTTTTATGATTTCCGTTTGTACCTCACTAAAATGAAATATGCTGTATCTATGAACTTTCACCTGTCACCTGTCACCTGTCACCTGTCACCTATTCCATGATGTATATATTATAATTATTACAGTTCACCAGATTTTTGATTATGCAAGTTCCTAAAATTCAACCAACCGCAGCAAACCTGAAAGATCATTTTCAAGATCATCTCTATGAAATTGACTTTTATCAATGGACTCAACAACAAGCTAACTTTCTACGACATCAACAATGGCATGATTTAGACTTATCAAATTTAATAGAGGAAATTGAATCTTTGGGTAGAAAGGAACGACAAGAATTAAGAAACCGTCTGAGTATTTTAATCGGACATTTATTAAAGTGGGAATATCAGCCTAGTAAACGCAGTCGTAGTTGGTTAGCAAAAATTCGCATTCAAAGAAGGGATATTTTAAAATTATTACAGGAAAATCCTAGTTTAAAATCTCAGTTGGAAATATTGATGAGTGAAGCTTATGAAAATGCTAGAGATTTAGCATCAGGAGAAACTAATTTACCATTTTCAACATTTTCTGAACAATGTAATTATAGTTTAGATGAAATTGTCAAAGATAGCTTTTTACCCGGTGAACCTGCAACTGATGATTTAATAAAATAAACTTTATTTGGTAATTGGTAATTGGTAATTGGTAATTGGTTTATTAACTTTCCCCTGACTCCTGACTCCTGACTCCTGACTCCTGACTCCTTGATCTTTTATGACAACAGAAAAAACAACCTGCTCGAAAATAAAAATTATCTTAGTCGAACCAGCAGGAGAATTAAATGTAGGTTCAATTGCCAGAGTGATGAAAAACTTTGGTTTATGTGATTTAATCTTAGTAAATCCGCAGTGCGATCGCCTATCTTTTGAAGCCTTAAAAATGGCAGTTCACGCCAAAGAAATATTAGAAAATGCAGTCATAGTTGATACTTTACCAGAAGCATTAACAGGATGTACCCGTGCGATCGCTACCATAGGTAGAGATTATAGCGGAGAATTACCCTTAGAAAACCCCCGTCACGCCTTCCCCTGGTTATTAGCAGAACCAGAAAAACCCACAGCATTAATTTTTGGTAGAGAAGATCGGGGATTAACCAATCAAGAAATCAATTATGCCCAAAAGTTAGTATTTATTCCTACAAATCCCGAATACCCATCATTAAACTTAGCTACTGCGGTGTCAATCTGTTGTTACGAATTATCACAACTAGCGGAAAATTTTATCACCCAGAAAACACCGACAACAGAAACAGCACCCTTGGACACTGTAGAACCCTACTACCAGGAATTAGAATCTCTACTACTTGCCATAGGTTATCTTTATCCCCACACAGCAGCCAGTAGGATGGAAAAATTCCGCCATTTATATAACCGCGCCCACCTACAAACCACGGAAGTTGCTATGCTCAGAGGTATGATTAAACAAGTACAATGGGCAATTCAAAATTACAACAGCTTAGAAAACTCAGGACTATGATGGAACTATAGTCATCCGGTTTGATTTCTGAATTTATCTGTGTAGGCAGGCAAGAGGCAATAGTTCGACTTCGCTCACCAACCAGGCACTCATGCAAAAGGCTTTTAGAGAATTTTGGTGTACGGAGTTTTTTTCAATAATCAAATA
>NZ_JAQMTI010000234.1:0-16968 GCF_028329225.1 Sphaerospermopsis kisseleviana CS-549
TACAGATTCAGGAGACTAATTAGGGACTGGGGACTGGGGACTGGGGACTGGGGACTGGGGAAGAAAATTTTAGATTTTAGATTTTAGATTTTAGATTGGAGTGAACAAAATCCAAAATCCAAAATCCAAAATTGAATTACCTATTACCAATTACCAATTACCTATTACCAATTACCTATTACCTATTACCTATTAGCATTGATCATGATTCCTATTAGTGATAACTTTTATAGTTGGAAGAAACCAATTATTACTTATTGGTTGATTGGCATTAATTTGGGGATATTTTGTTGGGAATTACAATTAGATGTAAGTGGGAAATTAGGTAACTTTGTCAGCAATTGGGGGATTATTCCTGAACAAACTAACACTGCTTTAACTAATGCTATTTTTTATAATTCGGCGGCTTGGATAGTTGTAATTTGGCGGTTAATTGCCTTACCACTTTCGTTGTTTGTGCATGGTAGTTTTAGTCAAATTTTGGGTAATATTTTATTTCTGTGGGTTTTTGGTAAGACGGTAGAAAGAAATTTAGGACATCAAAGATATTTATTGCTGTATTTAGCTGCTGGTGTGTTTGGGGGGATGATGCAAATTTTTATGAATCCTAAGTTAAGTGTACCTGTGATTGGTGCAAATGGGGCGATCGCTGCTATTTTAGGGGCTTATATTATCAAGTTTCCGAAGGTGAAAATAGATTCGATTTTACCTTTAATTATTATCTTTATTCCTGTGGAAATTCCTGCTTTTTGGTATTTATTTTGGTGGTTTATTCAACAGTCATTTTATGGAATTGGTAGTTTAAATATTGCCGATGGTTTTACTAATCCTGGTTATTGGGGACAGTTTGCCGGATTAGTTACAGGTGCGGCTTTTATCAAAATGATAAAAAGGTGATTGGTGATTGGTAATTGGTGATTGGTAATTGGTAATTGGGAATGGCGGGCAAGATACCCACCCCACAATATTTAAGCATTTTAGGATAAGCTGTTGTGAATTTAATTTGTATAAGTGGAACAGGCATCTTGCCTGTTCTGCAAGAGTTCAGAATATTAGGATTATACAATTTAGCTATGTAACAGCTTAGTGAGAAAATTAATAATTTCATCTAAGAGTAATTGCGGTTCATCAACACGAATTAAATGACCGCTATTTTCAAATATTTTTAAATGGGCGTTAGGAATAGCTTCGGCAATTTCTTCTGAAAATTCTGGGGGACAGATCCAGTCATGTCGTCCGGCAATTATCAGTGTTGGTGAGGTAATTTTATATAATTCGTTGAGGATATTATAGTTTCTTAAAAAGCCACTAAAGGCAATGTTAATGGCATCAACTGAGAGGATAGTTTGGTCTGAGTCTGGAGAATTTGTTTTGCGGTTATTGGTTTGGCAATACATTGGATTCATGATTTTAAAAAATTCCCGTAGCTGTTCTTCGTTTTCAAAATTACCTGCCCAAAGTTTGGAGGCGATCGCTTTTTGTTCTGGGTTTCCTCTTTGTGCTAAAATTTCTTGAGCGCGTTGTAAAAAACGGGAACTGGCGGTTGTGGCAATTACTATTAAATGAGAAACATTTTGCGGATATTTGATAGCATAGGAAAGGGCAACCATACCCCCATAGGAAGAACCAATTAAAATGATTTTTTCTAACCCCAAATATTGGCGTAATGCTTCCATATCCTCAACGTTATTTTCTAGGGTATAGGTTTCTTTTGATCCACGTGCTGACCTTCCCTGACCCCGATGATCAAAATAGACCATTTGTAGGTGATGACTGAGGGGAGAAAAACAAGGTTTATAACTGGTGTGGTCTACTCCAGGTCCACCATGAATGATGAAAGCAACTGGTTTTTCACGTATTCCCTGTTCTTCAACTGCTAACCCACAACCGTCAATATCAAAATAGATTTCTGTATCTCTGATTTTTGCTTTCACTATTAATTTACTCCTCAAAATAAACAAGATTAAATTTAATATTTAATATTTAATATTTAATATTTAATATTTAATCTTTTTTGGCGATCGCTAATTTAATATAATTCACATGTTGGAAAAAGCGATCGCTAATTTCACCAAATACATAATCATGTTAAATATTGCTCTGGTTATCTTTCAGCGCCCGTCGTGCTAATTTAACATAAGTTTTAACTGTGGTGTATGGTATTTCTAAATCTTGAGCTATGATTTGTAATGATTCTCCCATTTCGCTTCTTGCTAATATTGTTGCCCAAGTTGTAGCTATTTTTTCCGTGCGATCGCCTCCTGTGTTTTATATGTTTCAGTCCCCTTGCGGGGATTAGGTAATTAGAAACATGAGAAGGAAGACTACCCCGAACGCCCACGGGGATAGTTTCAGTCCCCTTGCGGGGATTAGGTAATTAGAAACAGATATAGCCGACGCTATTAATAAGGAAATTTTTGAGTTTCAGTCCCCTTGCGGGGATTAGGTAATTAGAAACCTATATACAGATAGCGTCTATATAGCTATCCGTAGGTTTCAGTCCCCTTGCGGGGATTAGGTAATTAGAAACTTGCTCCAGATCAAGCAATTGCAATATATATTGCTTGTTTCAGTCCCCTTGCGGGGATTAGGTAATTAGAAACCTTTGGGGGGTCATGGCAGCAGCACCTGGTAAACTTCTAGTTTCAGTCCCCTTGCGGGGATTAGGTAATTAGAAACACAGAGATTAGACGGGAATTAATCGGCTTATTCTTGTTTCAGTCCCCTTGCGGGGATTAGGTAATTAGAAACTTTGCGTCAACTACTTGTTATGAAAAATCATAACAGGATGTTTCAGTCCCCTTGCGGGGATTAGGTAATTAGAAACTAGACCATCCCATATCCTCAGAGTGTTTTATGGCTGGTTTCAGTCCCCTTGCGGGGATTAGGTAATTAGAAACATGACTTCTCATGAATATCGTAGCAACTTTAAAAGTTTCAGTCCCCTTGCGGGGATTAGGTAATTAGAAACTGTATCAATTTCTTTTCCTTCAAATAATACAATGGTTTGTTTCAGTCCCCTTGCGGGGATTAGGTAATTAGAAACCAATTCTCAGAGATTTAAAGGTGTAACAATGAGTAAAGTTTCAGTCCCCTTGCGGGGATTAGGTAATTAGAAACTTTATGATGATGCTTTTAACGCCGTCGTTAGTCGCGTTTCAGTCCCCTTGCGGGGATTAGGTAATTAGAAACTCTAGAGAAATCTTGAGGATTTTTAGCTAAATATCCCTTGTTTCAGTCCCCTTGCGGGGATTAGGTAATTAGAAACAAAGCCCAGACAAAAATAAGCTGATGGACTTAATGTTTCAGTCCCCTTGCGGGGATTAGGTAATTAGAAACATTGAAACACCAGAAACATTTACCACTATAGATATGTTTCAGTCCCCTTGCGGGGATTAGGTAATTAGAAACAAAACATAGTAGTTATTGACGATGTAGCTGTATGGCGTTTCAGTCCCCTTGCGGGGATTAGGTAATTAGAAACAATTAGACTTGTTAGCTGCTATTTGTTGCGCTATCAAGTTTCAGTCCCCTTGCGGGGATTAGGTAATTAGAAACAACAAAAACAACCCTAGTCAATACTTAGGGGCTGGTTTCAGTCCCCTTGCGGGGATTAGGTAATTAGAAACGAGAAACAAAATAGCAGCGTTATCCGGCAATTGCTGTTTCAGTCCCCTTGCGGGGATTAGGTAATTAGAAACCTCGAAGTCTAAACATCATTTGATGCTGTGAGCTTGGTTTCAGTCCCCTTGCGGGGATTAGGTAATTAGAAACAATAGAGGCTTTGTCCAATGAGTTGGGAAAGCAGCTAGTTTCAGTCCCCTTGCGGGGATTAGGTAATTAGAAACTTGGTTATATGTGAAACATATTCAAACAATTTCTGTTTCAGTCCCCTTGCGGGGATTAGGTAATTAGAAACAACTGTAAAAATGGCGTTTTAAGTATTGTTTGGGAAGTTTCAGTCCCCTTGCGGGGATTAGGTAATTAGAAACCCTGTAATTCGGGTGAGCGCCCATCAATAGTGCTTTGTTCGTTTCAGTCCCCTTGCGGGGATTAGGTAATTAGAAACTAGATAAATCTCTATGTAATGTATTATATGAGGTCGTTTCAGTCCCCTTGCGGGGATTAGGTAATTAGAAACAATAACAGACCATATAGGGTTTTTTGAACCCTACGGAGAGTAGTTTCAGTCCCCTTGCGGGGATTAGGTAATTAGAAACTCTATTTCCGCAAGTTTGACCGCCAACTCGTGAGGGTTTCAGTCCCCTTGCGGGGATTAGGTAATTAGAAACCCTATCAGCAATGATGTGCATCTCTATAGCAGACTTGTTTCAGTCCCCTTGCGGGGATTAGGTAATTAGAAACACAATTGGCAATTCATAGGACTTCGTGAGTATGCTAGTTTCAGTCCCCTTGCGGGGATTAGGTAATTAGAAACTGTTGCGGTTTTCTTGGTATTTCTTGGCATATCTCTGTTTCAGTCCCCTTGCGGGGATTAGGTAATTAGAAACGTTAGTTGTTCTGTGGTTGCGTCAAGTTCTGTTTTAGTTTCAGTCCCCTTGCGGGGATTAGGTAATTAGAAACTTTTCTCTAACTGCAAAGGTGTTCTTGATACTGAGCGTTTCAGTCCCCTTGCGGGGATTAGGTAATTAGAAACCTTAATGTTTATGTGAGTTTTATTTTCTTTGGCAAGTTTCAGTCCCCTTGCGGGGATTAGGTAATTAGAAACGACTGTTGGGACGGCAGTATCGCCGGACACGCCTCTGGTTTCAGTCCCCTTGCGGGGATTAGGTAATTAGAAACTTTACTCCACCAGTTGCTCCACCAAAAGTGAAAGAGTGTTTCAGTCCCCTTGCGGGGATTAGGTAATTAGAAACGAGGAGGTATCGGCTTGATTGATAGAAACGGTCGTGTTTCAGTCCCCTTGCGGGGATTAGGTAATTAGAAACTCCAGTAAGTAAGCTCATCAGATGGGTTAAGAACTGTTTCAGTCCCCTTGCGGGGATTAGGTAATTAGAAACTTTACATAACATCCACTAGACCACCAAAAGAAATCTCGTTTCAGTCCCCTTGCGGGGATTAGGTAATTAGAAACAATTTTTTATATCCGGGCTACAGGCTCAGGAGCGACGTTTCAGTCCCCTTGCGGGGATTAGGTAATTAGAAACTTAAGCTGTTTTATGATTTCGGGACGGTGATTTTTGTTTCAGTCCCCTTGCGGGGATTAGGTAATTAGAAACCTGCATCCTTACGGTGGGTCAGAAATATCTGTCTATGAGTTTCAGTCCCCTTGCGGGGATTAGGTAATTAGAAACTATACAAGGAACATAGTCATGGTTGCTATTTACAATGTTTCAGTCCCCTTGCGGGGATTAGGTAATTAGAAACATTAAGAAAGTCAGACTGTTATGAGGGAAGAACTTGTTTCAGTCCCCTTGCGGGGATTAGGTAATTAGAAACATTCGATATCTCTACCGTCAGCATTGTTAGGGATGTTTCAGTCCCCTTGCGGGGATTAGGTAATTAGAAACTATTTGGTTTGTCGGGATCGTAATATATTTCTTTGTGTTTCAGTCCCCTTGCGGGGATTAGGTAATTAGAAACGGTTTAAGTCCTTTATTGATTGGGATATCCCCATCATAGTTTCAGTCCCCTTGCGGGGATTAGGTAATTAGAAACTTAGCCGTGGGTTTGATAGCTGCTACAGGGAGAAGTTTCAGTCCCCTTGCGGGGATTAGGTAATTAGAAACCCCGCCCTCTGAAACATAGTCTGGGAGCAGACTGTAGGGGGGAATTTGGCGGACCTCTGAAAAAACCTCATTTCAGGCTTCGGGTTAACCGCCAACTGAAACTGATGAAACGCTGGAACTATTCAATTATCAAGGTTCTGGCGATTTGGCGGACCCCCCAGGGTTTTTGCCCCCGCTCTAGGTTTGCCAAAAATTCAAGCTGATATATCAATTATATGATTATCGCTTGCTCTTGTCTAGGGGTTTCCGAACCATAAGTGATAGTTTTTTTCACACTCCCAGCATCTAGTACATAAATTCTAATCGAATCCTCTTCAGATTTAATCAATCGTTCTATCTTGGTTTGCAGTGTCGCAAACTGCACCGCAGTCAAAAAACATTCAAACACACTATATTGAGTCCATTTTCCGTAACCACCCAACATTTTATGTAATCTTGTCCTGCGTTTGTTAGCAGCTTTGCTATCTGGTAAGTCGTAAATTATGAGATAAAAATGTGTTGTCATCTTAATGATAATGGTTTGTAAGGTACACCTTCTTGTAAATGACGACTCAATAACCGTGCTTGTAATTCTATTCCTCGTCTGTAGGTACAACGATAATCAAACACTGGATGTTTAAATTCATCATTCATCTTTTTATCAAAGGCTTGCAGGAATGTTTTTTTAGCATTATCCTTTAAACGATAAGCACCTAAACTTTCATTAAAATCATTAGGTTTAATTTCTTGCTTGTTTAAAATAGACAACACCAAATTATCAGCTATCAATGCTCTAAATTCCTCCATTAAATCGAACACCATCGCCGGTTGTCCATGATGGACTTCATGTAAATAACCGATATAAGGATCTAAACCTGCCACATTTACTGCTGCCATTACTTGACTTTGTAATAAAGCATAAGCAAAACTCAATAATGAATTTACCGGGTCAGTTGGTGGACGACGATTTCTACCATTAAATGTCCATTGTTTGCCTACCATATTCTGCCAACAAGCGAAATATTCCCTAGCTGCTAAACCTTCCACACCCCGAACTTGGTCTAAAGTTTGTTGATTTTTAACTAAACTTTTGCGTTCTTTGAGGGGATTATCCTTTTCATTATGTCGGTACAATACATGATATTGATTATGAATTTTTGCAGTGACAATGGTTTTCACTAATTCCAATCTTTTCACAGGATCGGAATAAACTTGATATTGTGCTAATCGCAGTTGACCATTACGAGAAGATTTAGGTAAAGCTGAACCCAAGTATTTACCAAAACAGGAAAGATAATGTATGGGCATTCCTAATTCTAAAGCATAGGTAAAGGCATCACCAGTCACTTGGGGATTACCCATTAAGACAATTTCATTCACAGTTTGAGCAGCGACTTTATGTTTTTTCCAAGTACCATCTTCTTGTTTTAAAGTTACTACAAAAGCCTCATAATCTTTGCTAAGAATAGCATCAGGTTGAATTACATACAGAGTAGTCATAATTTTAGAACTCCTGAGATTTTAATTGTTTGACTTCAAAAGGTAAACAAATCCGTTGTAAACTACAGGATTGACATTTTTTGGTATGATCAATAGGTGCTGGCATTTGGTTTTGACTGGCAACTTGAGCTAATGCTATAGCCTGTTCAGTCATTTGTCGTAATTGGGGAGTAAAAACCACAGTTTGTCTACGACGATTGGCATGATAAAATATTTCACCATAGGTAATATTTCTACCAGTCCGTTCTTCCAAACATAAAGCCGCAGCACATAATTGAAAATGGTCATTTAGATGTTGTGCCATCTTACCTTTTTTGTATTCCACCGGCACAAGTTGACCATCACATTCTTCCACCGCATCAATAACACCGGAAACCTTGAGACGTTCAGACCATACCCATTGTTGTTGATGAATTAAAGTTTCACCATCTTGAAAAGTACCATCTTCATTAATATTGCGGTGGATATGACGACCTAAAATAATGTGTTCGTTGTCTTCCATTTCACCTAACACATATTCCAAGTAAAAACGCCGGGGGCAATATTCCCAAGCATTGAGATAAGCTAGGGGTAAATAATCTTCATTCATTTTATTAGGTAATTGGTAATTAGTTTAATTTTGACTTTTGACTTTTGACTTTTGAATTGATTTGTCCCATTCCCATAGTTGTTTTTCTCCCCACGCCAGAAAAGACAGCAAAGTGAGATAAAATAGTAGCAATTCTCGCTTGTTCAGAATCTAAAAAACGATATTTCACCCAGCCTACAGAACCAATTTCTGCTCCTGCTTCCATTTTTAAAGCATGGGTTTTGAGGTTAAAAGCAGAAACCAAACCTTGCCATTTAATTTCAGGAAAGTGTAAATCTGAAGGTGCAAAATGATTCCAACGACGTAACAAACTATTAAATACTAACTCCGGTAAAGGGAAAGGTTGGATATTTTGATGTTGTTTGAAACTCGTGGGTGATACAAAATTTAGCACAATTTCAGAATTGAAATCATTGGTATTTGCTAAAATACAATAATCAGAAACATTCACTAAAGAATGAGAACCAGGAAAAGTAGAAATACCACGAATTACAAAAGGAAAATTACCAAGATAAAGAGACTGATTTTGAGAGAGTTCTATACCCTGTAGAAGTGGATCAATTAAATTATCATCTAACAGAGAAATACGAATGATAAAATTATCACCTAATCTTGTACCATGTAGACGACGATAACCAATTAATCCTGATAAACTAAAAGGAGATTCCTGACTATCATGAACTGATTTAGCTATGTGTGGATTTCCTAAACTTAACCATGCCATAAATTGAGAATGAATCGCCCTATTTAATGTAGCTGGAATAGGCTTTTCACTAGCAGCACCTAATTCAATAACTAAACTGTGTAAATTCATTTGATATTAGCCCCATAAGCAACTCCTAAAGGCAAACAAGTTTGATCAGATAATTCATAATATTCTCCTGATAATTGAGCTTGACTAACTAAACTCGAAGGAGGCATAACAATACGATTGTAAAGTGATAATCTAGTTGTTGTAGATAGGTCTAGGGGATTTAAAGGATGTCTGGTTATATATTCTCCAGATTTTTGTTTAACATCTGTTATTATTGTGGTATCAACCTTAATTTTTGCTGACCATTTACCTAATCGAATCCAATGGGGAATGATGATATTTTTATTAGCTAAGATATAGGTTTGGAAATGACTACCTATAGCTAATTCTTTAGCACGACCATAGTTAACAGGGTAATTTTTTCTTGCACCTTCACCACCGAATTGTGCTGATTTTCCATAATAAGAAACTTGGGCAGCCTTGAAGGTATTGACTTGATATGACCAAGTAATAGGTAAAGCTGGAAAAACATAAATTCCTGCTTTATTTAGATGTAAAAGACTTTGTTCTTGATTATCTTCTAAATAAGTAGGTTTTTGGGCTGCTTCACCTTGAAGTCTATAAGGTCTGGGAATATAAGCAGTTTCAAAAAACGCAAAACTCAAAGCCCAATTATGTAGATATTTCTCAGTTTCATAGAGAATACCCATTTCACGACTGGCAAAGAATACATTATCATGTAGGGTTAAATCACATTGGTAAATAATCATATTTTTGATGTTGGTAATTGGAAATATCCTGATCTCTCCCTAACCCTCTCCTAAAAGGAAAGGGAACAGGAACAAAATCTACATTTGTAGGTTGGGTTTACCGTGTGGAAACCCAACAAATGTTAATAAGTACAAAGTATTACAGCAGTTTTCATGTCTTTAGACCACAGTCAGGGCGAAGCATTCAGATGATAGTCTTAGGTAAAAACCGATAATTAATTGTCCGAATGCTGATGCTTCCAGCACGCTTCGCGAACGCCCCTACATTTTTGACGCGAAACCTAAATCAAAATGTGGTTTATTTACCTGAAAATAGCTGTAATAAATGTTGGGTTTCGTTCTTCAACCCAACCTACTTTTTAGCTTTTTTAGCTACTGCACCATAGGTTTCAGCGTAGGTTTTGGTCTGTTGATATAAACTGGAAATTGTCTGTTGTAACAAAGTTTCATCTTGATAAATAGCGGAAACCTCAGTTAATAAATCCGTTAATTGTGAACCCATAATTACCTGGTTTTTACGCACTGGTTCTTGATGTAATAAACTATTAGTTACTTCTGTTGCTTTGGTAATAATGTCTGCAATTGGGGCATTAATATCTGGTTTGAGAGCATCATATAATGCTTGGGTGAGGTGAAGATTACTAAAAATTTCCCCATCACAAAGGACAATACCAATAATATGATTAGTCATTGTGCCTGTACGTGATTCCTGTGCGCCATAACGCCGGGTTCTGAGGAGATTTCCTAAGACATATACAAAGCCTTCAAATGTTGGATCTCTCAGAGTTTCTACAGTGGGAAATGTGACTTCTGGGAGAACATGATCTAATTCATTAATTGCACTTCTCATCACTCCTTTTTCGCTCATTGTTCCACCTTCAAATGGTGCATTAAAGGTAAAACTCCGGTGAGATTGTTCATAAGAACTAAGTGAAAATGCAGAATCAGAATAAACCTTAGAACGCTCTGAACCACTATCACCAATGGCAAAACCATAAATAATACAATCAGGACATTTTTTACAAGAACCCTCACCATTATATTCACAGAATTTTTCTCTATCTGTGGAGTCAGCACTGGTTAAATTTAAAGAACGTAATAACTCCCTTCCTGCTAATCTTTCTGGGGTGATTTGTTTACGTTTAAACATTACTAACCGACTGATAGAATCGGAGGTTTTTAACCCTGCTTGAGTACGTGCAGTATTGAGAACACCATCAGTTTGAAACACGGGAAAAGATTGACTGTGACGTAACATTAAAAAGTGGACATATTTACCAGATGCTAACCGGGGGAAAGCAGTATGAAATTCAGGTTTCAGGGTTTTTAAGTTCATGTTTTTAATTCCTTATGATTCAGATTTTTAAGTGTTTTGTTCAGTGTTTTTTGATGGCAAAGATAACCAACGATAGGCAAATTCAGCACCGGATTTGATGCGATTGCGGTTTTCTTGGAGTAGTGCGCGATCGCCTTTATAAAGTCCCAGAAATAAATCATTAACACAGGTAGTCATAAACTGACGAATTGCCATTAATTCTTGATTTTTACGTTCAGAATACTCCACAGTTTTATTCATCAACAATGGGCGTTTAAATGCTTCCTGTCTTTCCAAAGCATCGTATAATTGACCGGCACCTTGTAAGATGATATCATCGGTTTCCAGGTGATTAGGAACAGTCAAAATTACCTCTAGAGCTTTAGAAATTGGTAACAGAATTGAGTGACTAGATTCACCAACATTCACTTGATAAAATTGACGATATTCTTGAACAATGCGCTCAATTAATTTCAGTTTTTCTTGCATTTGTTTGTCTCCTTTTACCCAGATTTGGGCATAATTCCAAATTCTTTTAACATCATTGTTTCCTGGTTCTTTTTTACTATTACGAAATCCTTGATCAGAAATAGCAAAGATATTTAAAACATCTGTGACTAAATCTCTCACAGTTCCGGTTAATGCTTGCCATCTGGCATCGGGTTTTTTACTCCTATTATCTAAATGTAAACTGTAGGTAATTAATAGCCTATTTAAAGCAGGTGATAACTCCTGTATTCTGACATTTGATGATGTATTGAGTAACTGCCAAAAACCCGCCGCACCATCTACAACTGCTGATTGTAAAAACTCTTGATCACTTGCATAAAGTGGATCTGGACTGCTAGTAGCAACAACTTTTACACCTAATAAAAGCGGTAAAGATAATGCTAAAAAAATCGGTTCTACCCACGCATCTGTAACTGTTTTACCTCTAGTTGTGGTATAAGTCATCGCCATAAAAGGTAAGTCTGTAACTGAATAATTTTTAGATTTGGCAAATCTTCCCTCTTCTACATCATCATTTTCTCTCCAAGGTAAATTTTGTAATCCTTGATATTGCATTTCTGCATCTAACCAATGTTTACGCACCTCCCACAAATTAACTCTTTTAAATTCCCTCACTAATAACCTCACAGCTTTAGCTACTTGGGGAGAATAAACATAAGCTGGAAAAATATAAAGAAATACTGGTTGTTGTTCCTCTAACTTTCCTGCGGGTGCGCCTAAAAATGCTTGACGCAATAACATTTCTAAAGACCAAATTTTTGATATTCCTCGTTTAATTCTCCCTCCTCCCAAGGCGTTTTTATTACTATATTGTTGAGGTTTAAACAAAACTACAGTATCTAACTGTTCCTCAGCTAATGCTTCTCCACTACTGAAAGAACACAGAGGTTTATTAGTGATTTTAGCTTGGGTATAAGCTGTTAATTCTTGAGTAAAATCACTATTTTTATCTCCAGTGGTAAATATTTCCAAATATTCAGACAAATAATCAATAAATGCTTGATAGGTAGGACTGCTATTTTCTGCCAACAATTTATTTTCTTCAGCCCAATTTGCTAATTTATTCGCTAAATCTTGCAAATATTTCCTAACTTCATTTTCGTCTAAAGTGGGACTTTTAGCAATATAATGAGCCGCCACTTGATACCAACCATAATTAACTCCTCCTGACTGTTTTTGTGTAGCTTCTGGGGATATTTCCGCAGATAATTCTAAAGTATTAAGTATCCAATTGATATAATCTGAAGAATTAGCAAAAAATTCTTTTTGAGCTAATATGATAAACTCCGCTAACCTATCAGCGCGAATATCAGCACCAGTATTTAAAAACTGTATTTCTGTTGGGTTTAAATCTAACTTTTCTAACCTTTTTGGTGTTGCAGGTGATTTAATGTTAGCAACTTTCACCTGTACAACTTCAGGAAGTTGGCAAATTAAATCTTTAGGTGTGAATAATTCTGAGGTTTGGGGAGCAATTTTTAAACCTTTACCATCACGAACATAACCCACATCACCACTTTGAAAATACTCTGCTAGTCCTTTTTGATTTCTTTCTTCATTACCATTAATTAAATTATCCCAAACAGCAGTTTGTACATCTGTAAATTGTGGTTTTGTGACATCATTAGGAGCTAAATAAACCACACCTTGAGCAAAACAGAGCATTTCTTCCCATCCTAATTCATGGGCAAAATTAACTACTGCATTATGAATTTGATTGGTAATTAATCCCCGACAATCTCGTAAACGATGGTAAACTAATTTCTTGGAAATATTTAACCAATATAAGTGATCTCGTAATCTATCACCTTTTGTAGTTGTGATAATTTCCGCAGGATCAGATATATGTACTGCAATATCTCCAAAGGCTAATAAATGCCGTAAAATATCAGTTAATCTTTTATCCTTAATAGTGAATTGTCGCTGCTCATTTTCCCACAGAGAAATAATAGAACTACTATCTACATTAAACTGGGTATTTTGTGCTAAAAATGCTATTTCTAACAAATAATCTGGCCACTCTGTCCAAAATTCTGTAAAGTTTAATTTTGTCCCCAATTCCCTACATAAATTAATAATTTCCTCAATTTCATGGGCTTTTGGTGGTGCTTGTTCTTCCCCTTGTGCTTTCACATATTTATTATAGTCATGTAAGGCAATTCCTAAACATAATAATCTCTTTTCCTCATCTTTTAATTGCTGACGTGGTGATAAATGCAGACTCAAATTCCACGCAATTAATAACCCATTTAAAACATGAACTAATAAACTTTGATCAGGTTTATTTGCCCAACGTTGAGCATTTTCCTGGGCGTGTTGATCACCCAATTTCACCAAATTATGATAATGTACTATTTCCGAACCTCCCATAGCAGGAATAAGGGCAAATTCCCTTTCCATTGCCGGCAAAATAGTGTTAACAAATAAAGTTAAAATCGGATCTGTGTCTGCTGGTAAAGTTTCAATCAGTAAGGCTTGTAATAATGTAGGCATAGTTGTAAAATCACTTTATTTGTGGTTTTTATTTGTGGTTTTTAAAAAATGTAAGATTTACTTCTTTCACATCGTCTAATTTTCCATTTTACAGCTTCTAATAACAAAGCATCTTGATGAAAAGCACAACCATAAAATTGTCCATCACTATCTTTAAGTCTATAAAGTCCAAAGGTAGGACTTAAATACAAAGTCTGGCTAATTTGCCAATGACTATTATTAGGAGTACGGTTAACCGGAACTAAAAAACCTAATAATTTCTGTCTTTTTAAACAACGATTAACTTCTGTTTGTGGATGTCCAACAATACTTAATTTATCCACAAAAGTAAGGATACATTGTTGAATTTCATCACTAGAGCGATCGCATTCTAACTCAATATTATATCTTTGATCTGACCACTTTTGAACTTTCAGATAAACTTGAATATATTTCTCTGGAAATTCTGTATGGGAATGATCAGCATTTACCGCAGCTTTTAAAAACTCCTCCCTCTCAATTATTTCTACTTCTGCATAAGCTAATAACCTCAATAAATCATAAGTGTAAAAACGTCCTTCATCCCACACCGCAGCTTGTAAATCAGAACCACCTCTAAACCTTAATAACTCCTGTTGTACTGCTTTTCCTACTCCTTTTTCATCCTTACCTAAAGCAAACCAATGTCCACGTTTTTTATCTAGTTGTTCACCGTAAACTAAGCGTAAATCTTCCGATATTTTATCTTTTAATTGTTCAATAACTCCTGCTTTTTTACTACCCATACTAAATAACATTCCTTGCGCTTGTAAAGCACCCCAATATTTAGGATATTCTGTAAAAACTGTAGGTGCGTTAAACACTTCTGTAATAATTTCTTGAAACTGATCACGATCATATTCTAAGTTAGTTAATTTCTCTTCTAATCTTGATTTTATCCAAGGAGTACGACCAGATAAAAGTACAAAACCCTGATAATGATTAAATCCAGAATGACGACCTAAACGCCCCAAACGCTGAATAAATGTAGCAGAATCACTCGCTTCAAAAATTAATAAATGTATCCTAAAATCTACACCCACATCAACCGCAGAAGTTCCCACAATTAACACAGGTTGCTCAGATTTTTCTAACTCATCATGTATTTTTTCTCTCTCTTGTTTATCAATTCTACCACTAATTTCTAGGACTTTCACATCAGGAGACATTAGTTTGTTTAATTCTCTCACAGTTCTACTCACTAAAGCTACAGAATTAAGAATAATTCCGCCTCTACCTTTACCTTCTTGGTGGAGAATATTTCTAATTTGTTCATGTTCTTGAATTAACCAGTTGAAAGCGTCGCTTTCTCTGTCTAATTGTACAAATTCTAAATCAATAGGTTGACAAATTTGCCGATATCCAGGATTAGGTTTACTTTCATATTCTCCCTTAATTGATGTTACCTTAAAATCAGCATTTTTAAGGAGTTTAACAAAATTGTCCTTGGGAGTTGCGGAAGTAAATAAAACTCGCATCGGTCGTTTTTTAGGACGATTATGGCGAATTAGTAATAAACTATTGAGAATAGCAGCTTCTTGATGTGAACCAAAAATATGAAATTCATCAGCTATATATAAATCGGGATTTCTACCTAAAGTAATCGCTAATTCTGCGCGACTATAAGCAGGATTTTGATAACGAGAATGGGTAGCTAAATGGAAAATATCAGGGTTAGTCAAAATCACAGATTTATGTTTGATTATTCTCAATAATTCCTTAAATTTATTAGTTTTTTCTCCCTGTTCTACTAATTCTGCTAACTTTGTACCATAAAGACTTTCTATCTCATCAATTTCTGCAAGATTGAATTTTTGATAATAATTGATAATCTGTCTTTTTTGATCTGCAACTAATTCAATGGTGGGATAAAGTGATATTACTTGAAAATCACTATTTAATAAACTTGCTAAATAAGCAGCTAAGGATTTACCATCACCTGTAGCAGAGGTATTAAATATAATTTCTGCATCGCTGTTAATAATGGCGTGATAAGTTTCTGCTTGGTGGGAAGATAAAGGACAATTGTTACCTTCTCCAAAGTTGGGCGCTTGTTGTTTGACTTTGCAGGATTGCATACATCCCAAAGCACAAGCCCCCACACCCCCATTCAATTTGGAGTATAATGGCAGTAAAGAAATTTTCACTGTAGTTCAGTATTTGTTGGATGTGACTAATTTATTACTTCTGGAAACAGAGATGTTATCAAAAAATGATAATAACTCTAATCAATTGGGTTTTATGTTGGAAATATTAAAACTGCTGGCAGAAAAACCCTTGAAAAAAGCCGAGTTAGAAATTTTGTTGAGCGATCGCGGTTTTGAAGCTGGTGATTTATCACAGAAAATTACTCGTGCCATTGGTAAACTCCGAGACTGTGGTTTTGAAATTAAAGCTGCACCCAACCGCCCTTATGAGTTAGTGACATCAGCGTTTCCGGTGATTTTATCTGAAGAACAAAGACAAGCACTATCAATGGCCTCTGAGTTATTGACAAGTCTGGGGTTTTCCGCAGAAGCAGGACACATTTACCAGATTGGTAACTTTAATGAAAAACTCAAGTCCCCTAATCTGATAACAGACTTTCATCCACCCACAGACTACAGTGAAGATAAAATCAATGAAATTGTACGTCATTTACAGCAACGGTTTCAGCAAAAACGCCGCTTTGTAGTTTGGTATCGCAGCAAACAAGGTAAAGAAACATTCTGGGATTTAGATAAGTCAGAACTGAGATTACATAACGGTGTACTCTATTTGTTTGCTTTAGTTCCAGACTTTCGGAGTTATCACTTAGAAACCCGACCCAATGCTGAACAAAATATTACTTTGAGAGTAGACCGCATCACCAGAGTTGGTGGAGTTTCCCAGACTCCCTGGACCTATAGTAAATTTCCTACTTTAGATATTAAATACCGTCTGACAGGAGATTTAGCGAGTTATAGACCCCGCAGACCCCATGAAACGGTTATTTCCTCACTGGAAACTACAGAATATGTTGATATTTTAACTCAAGAAGACTGTATATTTTGGTTTCGTCAAAGAATACTACAGTACGGTGCTAGTGCTAGGGTTTTAAGTCCTGATTGGGTGGCAAAGCAAGTCAAGGATGCTTTGAAAAAAGCTTATGATAATTACATTGATTAAACATGAAAATTGTATTGATTGAGCGATCGCACCACATTATATAATCCTGTAGGGGTGAATCATTCCCATGGTAAAAATAGACAACAAACAGACAGTTTAACAGAAGAGGGCAAAGCATTGGCAATTTTACATTATCGAAATCA
>NZ_JAQMTI010000235.1:0-3527 GCF_028329225.1 Sphaerospermopsis kisseleviana CS-549
CCAGTCCCCAGTCACCAGTCACCAGTCCCCAGTCCCCAGTCACCTCTTCCCCAATCACCCATTCTGAAGTAGATTTTTTTCTACTAATAATTCGGCGATTTGTATCGCATTTAAAGCCGCACCTTTACGGATTTGATCGCCACACAACCATAATTCTAAGCCACAAGGATGAGAAATGTCTTGTCTAATTCTGCCGACTAAAACCTCATCTTTACCACTAGCTTCTATAGGCATGGGGAAATAATTTTTTTGCCAATCTTCCACCAATTTCACACCAGGCGCATTGCTTAAAATTGCTCTTGCTTCATCTGGACTAAAAGGTGTGTCAAACTCCAGGTTAATTGCTTCAGAATGGGCGCGGAGTACGGGAACCCGTACACAAGTAGCAGTAATTCTGATGTCTTGACTACCAAATATTTTCCGAGTTTCGTTGACCATTTTTAACTCTTCCTCACAGTACCCCAAATCTGTCATTGGGGAATTATGGGGAAATAAATTAAACGCCAACGGATAAGGTAACACTTCAGCTACTGGTTGTTGTCCTTGTAATATAGCACTGGATTGAATTTTCACTTCTTCCATTGCTTTTGCACCAGCACCACTGGCAGATTGATAAGTAGCCGCTACAATCCTTGTTACTGGTTTTACTTGATGCAGTGGCCAAACTGCCAACGTCATTAAAATTGTGGTGCAGTTAGGATTGGCAATAATGCCTTTATGCTCGGCTGCGGCTTGGGGATTCACCTCTGGAACTATCAAAGGTACATCCGGGTTCATACGGAAGGCGCTAGAGTTATCTATTACCACTGCTCCTTTGTCTACAGCTACCCCAGCCCAGGTTTTGGAAGTTCCACCACCAGCACTAGCTAAGACAATATCAACATTTGCAAAAGAGCGATCGCTGACTGCCTCAATTACAAGATTTTCGCCTTTAAACTTGAGCGTCTTTCCTGCACTGCGTTCTGATGCTAACAATTTTAAATCCGCCAGGGGGAAATTACGACTTTCTAGTAATTCCAGCAACTCCGTACCTACAGCACCAGTCGCACCCAAAATAGCTACACGATAGGATTTAGACAAATTGGACTTCTCCTTTAAGAGGTTACTAAGGTTACTAAGTTTTTTCTAATACTCAAAATATCTATAATGGCAACATTGAGCAATCAAAGAAGTTTGAATACTTAATGAGTTTTTTTCTAATTTAGTAGATATCTATAATATCTAAAGAATTTGGATTTTAGGATATTTTATTTATATTTTGATTTTATTTGACAATAGTTACCATTTAACCTGTATTACTTTGAATTATACACTACCATACAACAAACTCCAAACTAAGGGTAAAATGAATAGGCTAACCATTAATTAGGTTGATAGAATCAATGGTACAACCTTGGCAACACCAGACTGCTTAGTTAACCATCTCCCAGTGGTGAGTAGGTTTGGGAAGCGGTTACTGGGTTTGAGATTGGGGGTTTGATCTTATCCTTCTCTCTTGAGAGCAGACAAGTATTGTTAGGCAACAGTGCTACCATGAGAATCTACCATGTTGACAGGATATCACAACCTGAACAATCTGGGTAACATTTTGCGTCTAACCTATCATGACCGCAGTAACAGCCATCAATTAAAGATCATTAAGCAGATTTTTTAGGACTAAACAACGTTTAAATGAAAACTTCTGAAAAATCGACTGAGATATCCTATCAGTAAAGATATAGCAGAAAAACTGGAAGGATCTGTAAATTTCTGTGCTATTGGCAGTAAACTAGATATCTGCTGAAGAGCGCAGCCCCTAAGCCCGGAGTTGAGGATGCTTAAAAGACGATTACTGGATAGCTAATTATTTAATTATATTTAATTATTTTGTCTGATTTCGTCAAAAAATCCATCAACTGCACAAAACTGATATATAACCTAAAAATCCCTCTATTAATCTTAATATGAGCGATTAGTATAAGTTTTGTGTTGCACATCAAGTTAATAAGCGAGATATACGCAGCTTGTGTGTACTATCAAAAATGACAACACCAAAAAACAGAGACAAAGCATGAAAGTAACCCAGGAAAAACTTGAAAAAAGCCAAATTGGACTAGAAATAGAAATTACAGCGGAAGTTACCCAACAAAAATACGAACAGGTAATCAAAAATTTAAGTGCTACTGTAAATCTTCCTGGGTTTCGCAAAGGCAAAGCACCCCGGCAGGTATTATTACAGCGTCTAGGAAGCAGTCGCATCAAAGCATCGGTATTGGAAGAACTAATTCCCGAAGTTGTAGAGCAAGCAGTCAAACAAGAAGACATTAAGGCTATTGGCCAACCGAGATTAGTGTCATCCTTTGATGATTTGATTAATAATTATAAACCTGGAGAACCCTTGACCTTTGCTGCGGCGGTGGATGTAGAACCAGAAATCAAAATCCAGCAGTATACAGGATTCCAAGTCAAAGCTGAAGAAATCAAACATGATCCAACACGGGTGGATACAGTGTTAGATCAGGAAAGGCAGAAAATGTCCACATTAATTCCCGTAGAAGGAAGAGCAGCCCAAATAGGAGATGTGGCAGTAGTAGATTTTAAAGGTGTGTTGGCTAAAGGTGAAGGTGAAGACGAGGCAGCAGAACCTACACCCATTCCAGGAGGAGAAGCAGCAGATTTTCAAGTCGAGTTGCAGGAAGATAAATTTATCCCTGGTTTTGTAGTCGGTATGGTAGGAATGAACCCTGGAGAAACCAGAGAAATTTCCGCCCAGTTCCCAGATCCTTATGCGAGTCCAGACTTGGCGGGTAAAGCTGCCTTGTTTACAGTCACACTCAAAGAAATTAAGGAAAAAGAACTACCACCATTAGATGACGACTTTGCTCAAGAAGTCAGTGATTTTGAGACTTTAGCAGAATTACGGGCATCCTTAGAAGAACGTTATCAAAAAGAAGCCCAAGAGCAAACCAAAACCAATCAGCAAGAAGCTTTATTAGCGGAACTGCTCAAGCACGTAGAAATTGATTTGCCAAAAACTTTGATAGATAACGAAGTTGATGTCATGATCAAACAGACAATCATGAAATTGTCAGAGCAGGGAATGGATGTGAGAAAGTTTCTCACCCAAGAAATCCTGAATCAATTGCGCGATCGTTCAGAACCAGACGCAGTAGAACGCCTTAAACGTTCTTTGGCTGTAGAAGAAATCGGTAAACGGGAATCAATCACAGCCACAGTTGAGGAAGTCAACGCTAAAGTTAAAGAACTCTTAGAAGAGTACGCTGATGAAGATATAGATGCAGTAAGACTGCAATCTTTGGTAGAAGCACAGCTAGTAAATGAGAAAATCATGGATTGGTTGCTGGCTAACTCATCCATAGAACTTGTACCCGAAGGTTCTTTAAGCACAGAAGAGGAAACTGATTCAGAAGCAGAACCGGCTACAGAAGCAGAAACAACCAGTCCTGAGTAAAGGTGACTGGGGACTGGGGACTGGGGACTGGTGACTGGTGACTGGGGACTGGGGACTGGGGACTGGTGACTGGGGA
>NZ_JAQMTI010000236.1:0-9474 GCF_028329225.1 Sphaerospermopsis kisseleviana CS-549
GAATTGGGAATGGGGAATTGGGAATGGGGAATTGGGAATGGGGAATTGGGAATGGGGAATTGGGTAATGGGGAATTGGGAATTGGGAATTGGGTAATGGTTAATATTATTCCCAATCACCAGTCACCAGTCACCAGTCACCAGTCACCAATCACCAGTCACCAGTCACCAGCGCCAACAGACATGATATCTATTCAAAAATAATTTAAAAAATCATACAGCGATGCCCGCTGAAATAAGGCATCGCGGATTTTAGATTTGCGATTGATCTCTAATCCAAAATCTAAAATCCTTAATCGTTGTTAACGATTTGTAGCCGCAGCTTCTCGCGCAGCAGCTGCTTGATCAGGGTGTATACCCAAGCGTGTCAGGTTAATTCTACCTTTATTGTCAATTTCGCGCACTTTGACAATCACTTCATCACCAACGGCTACTTCATCTTCCACTTTACCAACACGATAGTCAGCAAGTTGAGAAATGTGAATCATGCCTTCTTTTCCGGGCAAAAATTCCACAAATGCACCAATAGGTATAATCCGTGTCACACGACCTATGTAAACATCCCCTTCATTGAGTTTACGAGTCATGCCTTGAATGATGCTCTTTGCTCTCTTTGCTCTGCCTTCATCGACTGCGGAAATGGTGACTGTACCATTATCTTCAATGTCGATTTTTGCACCAGTTTCTTCGGTAATTCCTTTGATGGTTTTACCACCGGGTCCAATGACCAGACCAATCATTTCTGGATCAATCTTGATCGTCAATAGACGTGGGGCAAAGGGTGAGGTTTCGGTGCGTGGTGTGTCGATGGTCTGGAGCATTTTCTCCAAAATATGTAACCGGGCTGCTTTAGCTTGCTCAACAGCTTGTTTAATCACGTCCAAGGACAAACCGGATATTTTCATATCCATTTGTAAGGCGGTGATGCCTGTATCAGTACCCGCAACTTTGAAGTCCATGTCCCCTAAGAAGTCTTCAATGCCTTGAATATCGGTGAGAACGCGCACTTCGTCGCCTTCTTTAATCAAGCCCATTGCTGCACCGGTGACAGGTTTGATAATGGGTACACCCGCATCCATAAGGGCGAGAGTAGAACCACAGACAGAACCCATTGAGGTAGAACCGTTGGAAGAAAGCACTTCTGATACTACGCGGATGACGTAGGGGAATTGTTCTTTGGGCGGTAGTACGGGTAAAATCGCTCTTTCGGCTAAAGCACCATGACCTATTTCTCGTCTTCCTGGCGCACGCATGGGTTTGGTTTCACCGACGGAGAAGGGTGGGAAATTGTAATGATGCAGATAGCGTTTAGATTGATCTATTTGCAGATCATCATTGAGATTTTGAGCATCTCCTGGTGTACCCAGGGTACAAGCAGATAATACTTGAGTGAGTCCCCGGTTAAATAACCCACTGCCATGTACACGACGGGGTAAAACTCCGACTTGGCAAGATATAGGACGGACTTCATCTAATTTACGACCATCAACGCGCACGTTATCTTCAATGATTTGACGGCGCATAAAATATTTGGTGATATCCTTAAAGGTATTACCAAGGGCTTTGCTATCGGCTGTAGCAGCTACACGAATGGGATCTTCTTCGGGTAAGGCTTCTATTTCCGCTTTGATTTCATCCTTAACTGCATCTAAAGCTGTATCACGCTCGTTTTTGGTTAACTCAAATTGAGCCAAGATTTTTTTAATTTCTGCACTGGCGCGATCGCGGATATAGTTTTCTAATGTTTGATCTACTTCCGGTGGCTCTTCTTGGACGAGTTTTAAACCCAGTTCTTCAACTAAATCTAGCTGTGCTTGGATTAAATCCCGCACTGCTTCGTAACCAAAATCAATGGCCTCGATGATATCTCGCTCTGGTAACTGATTTGCTCCGGCTTCCACCATGATCACACCATCAGGTGAACCAGCAACTACTAAATCCAAATCACCCGCTTCAATTTCCGCATAGGTGGGGTTAATAATGAAATCATCACCTACTAAACCTACCCGCACTGCTGCCATTGGTCCATTAAAAGGAATTTGGGCAATAAGAGTAGCGATAGAAGCGCCAGTTACAGCTAACACATCTGGCGGTACTTGTTCATCCATTGACAGGGTGAAAGCAATAATTTGCAAATCATCCCGTAACCATGAAGGAAACAAAGGACGCAAAGGACGGTCAATCAGACGGCTAGTTAAAATCGCTTTTTCAGGTGGACGACCTTCACGGCGCATGATACCACCAGGGATTCTTCCTGCTGCATACAGTCTTTCTTCATAATCTACCGTCAGGGGAAGAAAATCAACGCCTTCTCTGGCTTCTGACCTTGTAGCTGTCACTAAAACAGCAGTATCCCCCGATTCTATCAACACCGACCCACCCGCTTGGGGGGCTAACAGTCCTACCTTCAGTCGAATATCCCGTCCATCAAAGGATATTGACTTCTCAAATTCTGCCATTCAGTTTTTTTTCCTTCTATGCACGCTATTCTCTCTCTGTGGCAATCCTAACATTTATGCTATATGGACGGCTTCTTTTAGATATATTAGTTTCATAGACTAGATTCAAGGGGCAGGTGACTGGGGACTGGGGACTGGGGACTGGTGACAGGTGACAGTAAGAAAAAATAGGAGTTAAGGAGTTACATTGAATTGTTGAATAGTCCGATATAAATTCTCAAATATAATTTTTTTTACATAGCAGTATGCACTTGCATGAGATATAAAATTTACACAAAAAATCATACAATACAATACTTCAAGTCTGTTCCCTGTTCCCTGCGATGCACTGAGCTTGTCGAAGTGTTCCCTGTTTCCTATTCCCTATTATTTCCTGAAAACAATTAGCATCTGAGAAATATGGCAATTTTACACGGTATTTGGTTAAATAAAGGGCAAAATTATACTGATAATTGTTTATTTATTTGGGGAGAAACTTGGCGAAGTTCCCAGATTAATCTGGAATCTATTACCGCCGATGAAATCCCACTTAATCCTTTGGCAATGACTCCAACTGAGTTGAGGGAATGGTTAGCAGTCAATAATTTAGAAATTTCTAATTATATTCAAGATATTGCAACATCTCCATCTGCTGTTACTCCAATCAAAGGACGTAAAACAGCACATAAAACAGAAAAGACTTTACCAACATACTCACAAATTATTGCTTTACCAACTAATTTTATAGAAACAGAATCTGCTATTTATCCCATAAATTCTGCTAGTTTAGAGATTGATAGTAATTCACCAAAATACTTACAACCTTGGAGAATTGAAGGTTTTTGTCTCCACCCTAGCGCCGCCATTAAATTTCTCACTGCTTTACCATTGAGTTCAACAGATAATAAAGATGCTTTTTTAGGTGGAGATTTGCGTTTTTGGTTACAAATGGCGCGATGGAGTTTAGATTTAATTGCCCGTTGTAAGTTTTTACCGAATATTATAGAAAATCCAGATAATTCTCTAGTTGGTAAATGGCAGGTACTTTTAGATAGTGCTATAGATGCTACTCGTTTAGAAAAATTTGCGGCGAAAATGCCGTTAGTTTGTCGTACTTATCAACCAGATAGAGAAGATTTTAGCAGTAAATTAATAGTTGATTTACCTGGAGAACCGCAAGGATTAATTTTGGCATTTCTCAATAATATCATAGATGCCCAAATTCGAGAAATGGTTGGTTCTCAATCTCTCATTGATAATAAATTAATGATGTCCTTACCATCTGCGGTACAGCAGTGGTTACAGTCCTTAACGAGTGCATCAAATCAAGGATTAAATCAAATTAATGCTGATGCAATGGGAGTAGAAAGATTAGAATCAGCCCTGAAAGCATGGACTTTACCTTTACAATATCAATTAACAGGAAAAGCTGCATTTAGAACTTGTTTTCAACTCCATCCCCCAGCAGCAGAAACAACAGATTGGAAGTTAGCTTATTTTCTCCAAGCAGCGGATGATTCAGAATTTTTAATAGATGCTAAAACTATTTGGAGTCATCCAGTAAAAACATTAGTTTATCAACATCGTCAAATTGAACAACCACAGGAAACATTTTTGCGGGGTTTGGGTTTAGCTTCTCGATTATATCCCGTGATTGCGCCTAGTTTAGAAACAGAATCTCCTGAATTTTGTCACCTCACTCCTATGCAAGCTTATGAATTTATTAAAACTGTAACTTGGAGATTAGAAGATAGCGGCTTAGGGGTAATTTTACCACCAAGTTTAGCAAATCGTGAAGGTTGGGCTAATCGTTTAGGTTTGAAAATTAATGCTGAACCACCCAAGCAAAAATCAGGACGTTTGGGGTTACAAAGTTTGTTAAACTTTCAATGGCAATTAGCAATTGGTGGACAGACAATTTCTAAAGCTGAGTTTGATAAACTGGTAGCTTTAAATAGTCCTTTAGTAGAAATTAACGGTGAATGGGTAGAACTAAGAAACCAAGATATTAAAACTGCCCAAAACTTTTTTGCATCTCGTAAAGAACAATTATATTTATCTTTAGAAGATGCTTTAAGAATTAGTACCGGTGATACTCAAGTGATTGAAAAATTGCCTGTTGTGAGTTTTGACGCTGCTGGTGCATTGCAAGAATTAGTAGGGACTTTAACTAATAATCAAGATATTCAACCTTTACCAACACCTGACAATTTTCAAGGTAAATTACGACCTTATCAAGAACGGGGTGCAGCTTGGTTAGCATTTTTAGAAAGATGGGGTTTAGGTGCTTGTTTAGCGGATGATATGGGACTAGGAAAATCGGTACAATTTATTGTTTTTCTCCTGCATCTCCAAGAAAAAGACGCATTAGAAAACCCGACGCTTTTAGTATGTCCCACTTCGGTTTTAGGAAATTGGGCAAAAGAAGTTAAAAAATTTGCCCCTAAATTGAAAGTTTTAGAATATCATGGTGATAAACGCCCCAAAGGTAAAAGTTTTACGGCAATAGTAAATAAATACGATTTAGTAATTACTAGCTATTCATTGGTACAGCGAGATATTAATTTATTAAAAACCATGAATTGGCAAATAGTTGTTTTAGATGAAGCCCAAAATATCAAAAATGCTGATTCTAAACAATCTCAAGCTGTGCGAAAATTGGACACTACATTTAGAATTGCTTTAACCGGAACACCTGTAGAAAATAGATTGCAGGAATTATGGTCTATTTTAGATTTTCTCAATCCTGGTTATTTGGGTAATAAACAATTTTTCCAAAGACGTTTTGCCATGCCTATTGAAAAGTATGGTGATACTGCTTCTTTAGGACAATTGCGGTCTTTAGTACAACCTTTTATTTTACGACGTTTGAAAACTGATAAATCAATTATTCAAGACTTGCCAGAAAAACAAGAAATGACTGTATTTTGTGGTTTAACTGCTGAACAAGGGGAATTATATCAACAGTTGATAGACGAATCTTTGATGGCAATTGAATCAGCAGCAGGTTTACAACGTCGGGGTATGATTTTAGGTTTGTTGGTGAAACTCAAACAAATTTGTAATCATCCAGCACAATTTTTAAAAGAGTCAAATTTAGCAAAACATCATTCTGCAAAATTACAACGTCTAGAAGAAATGTTAGAAGAAGTTGTGGCAGAAGAAAACCGGGCTTTAATTTTTACTCAGTTTGCCGAATGGGGTAAATTATTAAAACCCTATTTAGAAAAACGTTTAGGCAGGGAAATTTTCTTTTTATATGGTAGCACCAGTAAAAAACAACGGGAAGAAATGATTGATCGTTTTCAACATGATCCCCAAGGACCACCAATTATGATTTTGTCTTTAAAAGCTGGTGGTGTGGGTTTAAATTTAACCAGGGCAAATCATGTATTTCATTTTGATAGATGGTGGAATCCTGCGGTGGAAAATCAAGCTACAGACCGAGTTTTTAGAATTGGACAAACTAAGAATGTACAGGTTCATAAATTTGTGTGTACTGGAACTTTAGAAGAGAAAATTAATGAGATGATTGAAAGTAAGAAACAATTAGCAGAACAGGTGGTTGGTGCTGGTGAAGAATGGTTAACAGAACTTGATACAGATCAATTACGTGATTTATTATTATTGGACAGAAATGCGATAATCGATGAAGATGAGGAATAGGAGTTGTAGGGACAAACCCCCCGTGGTTGCCCGTACAGGAATCAGTTATGTACCTGGAAGATTGAAGGACAAAGAATAAAAAGAAACAGATGTAGATGACATTCCTAAAATTAAAAAGTCTGAATACTGACGAGGAAGTTTAAAGAAAATATGACAGAAAATATAGACCATGACCGCTTGTTTAAAGAACTAATATCAACCTTTTTCGTGGAATTTATAGAATTATTCTTTCCTCAAGTTCTCGAATATATAGACACGAAATCAATTACATTCTTAGACAAAGAAATATTTACTGATGTTACCGCAGGAGATAAATATGAAACAGACCTGATAGCGAAAGTTAAATTTTTAGGTCAACCTTCTTATTTTGTGATTCATATTGAAGCCGAATCAGGTGCAAGACCAAAATTTAATCAAAGATGTTTCGTTATTTTGCCAGATTAGATGAAAAATTGGACTTACCAATATATCCGATAGTGATATTTTCCTATGACTCACCGAAAACCGTAGCCATAAATAACTATCAAATCAACTTTCCTGATTTTCAAGTGTTAAAATTTAATTATCAAGTAGTGCAACTGAATCAACTCAACTGGCGGGATTTTTTAACCAGTCCAAATCCAGTTGCATCAGCTTTGATGTCAAAAATGAACATAGCACCAGAGGACAGGCCAAAAGTTAAAGCAGAATGTTTAAGGTTGTTAGTAACCTTAAAATTAAACCCTGCAAAAATGCAATTGATATCAGGTTTCATTGACACATACTTGAGATTAAATAAAATAGAAAAAGAGAAATTTCAAACAGAACTAGGTACATTAATAACAGAGGAAAAGGAGGAAGTTATGCAAATTGTTACCAGTTGGATGGAAGAAGGAATTGAAAGAGGTATTGAAAGAGAAAAAAATTTAATTTTCCGTCAAATTAATAGAAAATTTGGAGAAATTGATTTAGAGTTAGCAACAAAAATTAGAAGTTTAAACATAGAAATCCTGGAATCTCTGGGAGAGGCAATATTTGATTTAGATACAGTAGCAGATTTGCAACAGTGGTTAGATAATCTTTAATCTCAGGACTTACGCAAAACAGAACGAAAGTATGGGTAATTCATGAATTACCCCTACGTCAGAATCCGGCTTTTAGTCCAATCTTACGTAAGTCCTAAATCTAACATATACTCTGATCCCAACTTTTTAATTATGAGTTTAATTATGAGTCAAGAAAATTTACAAGCAAGCAGAGAATGGTGGTCACAAAGATGGCTAGATTTATTGGATTCCTATCGCTTTAAAAAGCGGTTAGAAAGGGCGAGAAATTATTCTCGACAAGGCAATGTTTTGAGTATTGAATTTAAAGGTGCGAAGGTTTTAGCACGGGTTCAAGGTAGTGAAGTAGAACCTTATAAAGTTTCTTTGTTCCTAGATGCTTTTAGTGATGAAGAATGGGGTTATGTGATTGAAACCATGTCCCAAAAGTCAATTTTTGCTGCTAAGTTATTAGCGGGAGAAATGCCACAAAATATTGAAGATGTCTTTACAAGTAACGGACTTTCATTATTTCCTTTTACCTTGGGTGATGTTCATAGTAAATGTTCCTGTCCTGATAAAGCAGTACCTTGTAAACATATTGGGGCAGTGTATTATCAATTAGGCGATCGCTTTAGTGAAGATCCTTTTGTTTTATTTCAATTACGAGGACGCACCAGAGAAAAAATTATTAGTGATTTACGAAATTTACGCAGCAGTAAACTTTTAGATCAGTCTGAGGGAACGACTAGCAAACAGGAAAAAGCAGAAATTCAAAAACCAATTTCTGAACATCAATTGTCATTAAAATCAGATAATTTTTGGCAATATAATGAGCCATTAGAATCGTCTTTAGTGGTCATTTCTCCTAGTGTGGGTGAGACAGTGTTAGACGTTTTGGGTAAAATTCCCCTAGCTAAAGATGAGGAAAATTTAGTGACTTCTTCTGCGGGTGATGTGACAATGAATTATTTACAATCGGTTTATAAAGATGTGAGTCAAAAGGCTTTTTTAGCAGCCATGAACAATTGACAATTGACAATTGATAATTGATAATTGATAATTGATAATTATTTCATTCAAGGTTAAAAACCTTCCATTTTAAGAGGAAATGCGATAATGCCAGATGAAGAAGTTTATACAACAGATGTTGATTTAGACTTCGGTAAACCAGATGCACCTTTACCAAAAGAGATAAAAGAGATTAAAATTATGACTCGTGAAGTTATCCGTACCGATAAAGCACCCGCACCCGTTGGACCATATAACCAGGCTATTGTAGCTTCAGGGAAAATGCTGTTTGTCGCTGGCCAAATAGCTATTGATCCCCGTTTGGGTGATGTGGTTTATACTGATGATGTCACCAAACAAACGGAACAGGTGATGAGAAATATTGAAGCTATCCTCACAGAAGCTGGTGCTACTTTTAATGATGTAGTAAAAACTGGTGTATTTTTAGCTGATATGAAAGATTTTGCTGCTGTAAATGCGGTTTATGCAAAGTATTTTTCTGAAGATACCGCCCCTGCGCGTGCTTGTGTGGAGGTTTCCCGTTTACCTAAAGATGTGTTGGTAGAAATTGAATGTATTGCTGTGATTAGTTAACAGATTTTTCTCAAGTATACTATTAGCGGGCAAGATGCCCGCACCACAAGAGTTTTATTTTATAATTTGCTGGGTGTTGGCTACCCTACTTTTAGTTTTCTGGTTCGATACCTGCTGCACGTAGTTGTGCTGCTAGTCTTTCAACACGCTGTTTTTCTTGTTCAGCACGTTGTTTTTCTACTTCTATCTCCTGTCGTTTTTGTTCTACTAATTCGGAACTCCACAATAACAAATTTCCTTGTTCATCCCAAAATCTTAACCATTTAGTGGTGAGATTTTCTCTTGTACCTTCCCAAATACCGAGATAAAGTTTGATTTCTTCTATCCAGTAACGTTGGTTTTGATCAGGTGTTTCTATTTGGTATTGTTCACTATTTTTATCTAAGCGATAAACTTCTAAGTCTCCTCTATCTGGTTCAAAAATAATGTAGTTAGGAACTTTTAAAATTCTTTCATAAAAAAACCATTTTCCAGGCGGATAAGTTGGTTTACTAGAATATTCTGTTCCATCGGTATCAGAAATAAATTCCATGACAATAACCGGAATGTCTCCCTGTAGTTGGGGGGTATAACTACGAAAGACTTCTTGCTTAGTTGTGCGAACAGGGTAAGCTCATCTAATTTGGTATAAAATGAACTTGACAAAAGAAACAAGATAAGCAGCAGCGAGCAGAGAAAAATTTGACTTGACATGGGAGCAAAAGAAGTGAGATGAGGAGATAAGCTCCCCCTTCAACTCTAGGA
>NZ_JAQMTI010000237.1:0-6229 GCF_028329225.1 Sphaerospermopsis kisseleviana CS-549
AGGAGTCAGGAGTCAGGAGTCAGGAGGAGATTTGAAAATTTCTTTGCCATCTCTTGAAATCCCAAAAAATGCACACTTTTTCCGGTATACCCTTCAAAACCCTTGCACTTTTTTCCTGTTTATCAGCCTCTAACCTTTGATTTACGAGTATTTTGGGTTTATTCAGCAACCCCTAGTTAGTTCTCAGGGAATGGGGAATGGGGAATGAGGAATTGGGAACAGGTAGAAAGTTATTCTCCCACCTTATCACCAATTACCCATTCAAAACCCAGCACTGTGGATACTCTTGGCAGTCAACCGATAAACAAAGGCTTTGAGTACAAACTCAGGCAAAGCCAGCATTCGTCGCCAACGCCAAGGCTCTTGAGACAAACGATACAACCATTCTAAATTGTTATTTGCCAACCAACGGGGAGCGCGAGTTTTTCTCCCAGACCAGATATCAAAACTACCACCAACCCCGATCCAAATTGCTTGAGGACAGAAATGGCGGTTTTTAGCGATCCATAACTCTTGACGTGGTACACCTAAACCCACAAATATTACTTGTGGTTGCAATTGAGTTAAAGTCTGCTGTAGTATTTGTTCTTCTTCTGGGGAATGATACCCAGAGTGAGTCCCTACTATATTCAAATCTGGAATTTGCTCCTGCCAGAACTTTGCGGCATTTGCAGCTACTCCCGTAGCTCCTCCATAGAAAAATATTTTGGTGTCTGTTTTTTGTTGAGCGATTTCTTGTAACAATTTTTCTGCTAATTCAATTCCTGGACAACGTTTTACTTTTTGCCTGAATAAATACTGCAAATACAAGACTACCCCTGCTCCATCTGGAATCACCAGATCAGCATTTTGAATTACTTCTGCTAGGGAGCGATTACGCTCTGCTTGCATAGTCATTTCTGCATTAAGCGTGACTACATGAGTTCCCCTACCTTCTTGGAGGCATTCTAGCAACCAGTTGGGATAGTTTGTCATCACATGAACTGGTAAACCTAATACTGAAAATTTTGTATCTAATTTATACATAGTAGATTCTTATGAGATTTACACTAAATTATTTAGAAGCTTAGTTTATCAAATTTTTTCCCAGACGGATTGTAAATATCAGCTTACTTTTTGCACCATTCTTCTTTGGCTTAAAAATCATCGGTTTACCAGACAAGGATGGTATGAAGAGTAGTAGGCTTTGCGTTATGGAATCGTGGGCTATTAACTGCTAATAAGTGATATCATGTACAGCTAATTACTAAAAATCAATAGTTTTTTCCTGTTCATTGTGAAGAGTTACCTGCCATAAATAAAAGTATCTAAAAATATGGTCAGATATGACTGAGAAAGAGGTAAAAAAGCTTAAACTCATGGTGGTAGATGATGAGCCAGACAATCTGGACTTGCTCTACCGCACTTTTTGGCGAGACTTTAAAGTATATAAAGCCATTAATGCCCATGATGCTTTGGCAATTTTAGATCAGGTGGGGGAGATGGCTATAATTATTTCTGACCAAAGAATGCCAGATATCAACGGGACTGAATTTTTCAGTCGGACAGTGGAACGTTTTCCCGACACAATTCGTATTTTACTGACTGGTTTTACGGATGTTGAAGATTTGGTGGATGCAATTAACTCTGGTCAGGTGTTCAAGTACATCACTAAACCTTGGAAACCTGAACAACTCAAGACATTAGTTGAGCAGGGACGGGATACTTATACTTTAGTTAAAAAGCGTACAAGAGAACTCCGCCATGCTCTGAAAAGAGAATCTTTATTTAATGCTGTAACCACAGCAATTCGAGAATCTTTGGACTATGACAGCAGCTTACAAAAGATTGTGGTAACTATTGGACAAACATTTGCTGCTACCAGTTGTGTATTGAGAATAGTAGAGGGCGATCGCCTGACACAAAACCAGTTTTCCTATCATGCTCCTCACTCCTTAGAAATCACCCCACCTCTAGACTCTATCCCTTTAATTACAGAAGTTCTCCACACCCAAAAATATCAATTAGCTCAAGATACTTATGATCAAAATCCTTATCACTACCTAGTTGTACCTTTTAGCTACCAGCAGCACTTACTAGCTGTAATGACTTTTTATCAATGGGGAAGTCAACAACCTTGGCAAGATGAAGATATCCAACTAATTACAGGTGTGGCAGAACAAGCAGCTTTAGCCCTCTCCCAAGCTAAACTCTACCAAAGTCTGCAAGAAAAACAACAGCAAATCCGGGTTGAACTGCAATTAGCCCGCCAAATTCAAAACAATCTGCTCCGTCAAACCTTACCAAAAATTGATGGTGTAAAAATACAAGCTTGCTGTCACCCAGCACGGGAAGTAGGAGGAGATTTTTTTGAAGTTTTTGTCCATCCTCAAGGTGATTTGTGGCTGGCTGTGGGTGATGTTTCCGGTAAAGGTGTACCAGCGGCTTTATTTATGGCCAGTGCTATTTCTCTGTTGCGTCGGGAATTATCTCACGAATCGCCAGCGGAGCCGCATATTGTGATGCAAAATCTCAACTATGCTCTAGCTGATGACTTAATCAGTAACAATTATTTTATTACTCTTGTTATTGCATCTTATAACAGAACTACCCAGGAACTTGTCTATGCTAATGCCGGTCACATTTATCCTCTCTTGTGGTCGAAACCAGTAACTTTAGCTACTCAACCCCATTACCTCAAAGTCCGTAGCGTTCCCCTGGGTATTTTACCCCAATGGCAAGCACAGTCAGGGCGCTTAATTCTCTCTCCTGGAGATACCCTACTATTAGCTAGTGATGGAATTACAGAAGCTAAAGTATCAATAAATTCAAAAGGTTCTATAAAAACTGATAGTAGCACTACACCTAATAACTTTTCTATGCTCAAGCAAGAAGGTATTTGGCAACTTATACAAGAGCAGTTTCAACCTTTATCTCTTGAAAATTTACTCACTCGTATTCAAACAAATAATCCTGTGCAAGAAGATGACCAAACTCTACTTTCCCTGGAGGTTTTGTAACTAATGAAAAGTGAGCTTCATGTGCCAAGTGACTTGATTTTTGTCAATATTGTCGAAACTTGGTTGCTAGGATGCTTGAAAATCCATCTGGGAGACTCTGTAGATTGGTCAGAACAATCAGGTCGTCTGCGTTTAGCATTGGTTGAAGCATACACTAATGCTGTACGTCATGCTCACAAAGATCAGCCTGGCTCGCCAATTTTACTGCGTTTGGAACTCAATGATTGCAAGTTGGCGCTCGAAATTTGGGACTATGGTCAAGGTTTTGATATATCTACCTACTTTCCTCCCCATCCTAGTCAAAAACAAGAAGGTGGTTATGGGTGGTTAATTATGAATCGTCTCATGGATAAAGTAGAGTATCGTTTGCAGGTTAATGGTGCTAATTGTCTCAAGCTGGAAACTACTATACCCAAACAGGTTAACTGACCGGAAATTTTAGATTTTAGATTTTAGATTAACAAATTTGGTACGCTCCCCTGTCCTTCAGGACGAGAAAATACTCGCTGCGCTGCGTCCGCTTCGCTAACGTAAATCCAAAATCGAATGATCAGCTTTTGGCTGACAACTTTGGTAAGTTATTAAGAAATATGAAGAAAATTAATAACTTTTGCTAAATTTATTTGATTTATTAGTGATATTTATCAAATAATTTAAGATACAAGGCTGCTTTGCAAAATTAGGAACCCGGTTTGGGTAATCAAAGAGCCTGAAGTTGATACTAAATTCATCACCTTGCTTATGAAACCTTTATTTTGCCTATCACCCCGCTATCGTCTTGATGATGAATCTCGTTGGTTAGAAGGTATTGATCCTAGTCGTCACTACTGGATTGCGGTGAATGGAGAGAAAAAGGTAACATTAGCTCTGCCAGGGTTAATAGTTTCTTCGATTGAAGAGTTTAAGCAGGTGATTCGCAAGTTTCGTTCTTTACAACCAGGCGAAATCTTGAATCTAGCCAGAATTTCTAGCCGTTGTTTAATTCGCTGTATTGCTACTAATTGCTATGCTGTAGAAGCAGAAGTCAATAATGCTCCTGTTTGTCATCTTTTTGACCAAGAAACTTTAGAAAGTTTGTTAATGACAGCACATCCAGACTGGCAATGTGCGCCATCAGATATTGAGTTAGGTAGAAGATTGTTGTTGCGTTCTTTAGCACAACCAAGTTTTAGTAAGAGTTAATGCACTTACATATATATTAAACCAAAAAAGGCACACATCCTCGAATTATCAAGAAATCGAGGATTTTGATGTTAGAGGATTTTTTAAAAGTCTCTCATGATGTATCAAATATTTTCATATCCCCCTAAATCCCCCTTGAAAAGGGGGACTTTAAAGAATTTAGCCCTGCTTTTTAAGGGGGGTTGGGGGGATCAATCAGTGTCATTGATGACAATAAAACACTTTTGAAACAACCTCTTAAATGCTCCCAAACTCTTTGATCTCCTCAGCCTCAAAAAAAGGAATTTTTGGTGAAAACCCCAGTTATATTCTAGAGGAAATTAGGCAATAGATTCAGATAATCGCTGTTCTATCCAAGAGTTAAGGCTTTTACCTTCCTGTCTAGCTTTTATTGCAATTGTTTTGTGCAATTGAGGATTAATTCTCACTACAAATTTACCTGAAAATGGCTTATCTGGTTCTTCACCGCGTTGTTTGCAAAATGCTAAATAATCATCTACTGAATCTTGAAATGCTTTTTTTAATTCCTCTACACTACTGCCTTGAAATGTAATTACATCTCTAATATTAATAACTTCACCGTGAAAAATTGCCGCTTGATCATCAAATTCTACTACTGCTTCATAACCTTTATATTTCATCATTATTGAACCCTGCTTCTAAGAGAAAACGTCGTATAGATTTAACAGCACCTTTGTCTGTTTCTTTTTCAGGATGTGGCCTATGGAAAACTGACCTTACCCCATTGAGAGCAATTCTTACTCTTGAACCAGAACCCTCTGTGATTTCTGCTCCCAGTGCTAAAAACAAACTTTCCACATCAGTTCAAGGTATGTTTGCTCTGACTGGGTTCTCAAAAATGTCTTGGAGTGTTTTTTGGTGTTTGTTGTTTAGTTCCATTTATATAGTATCACTCTATGATACTATTATCAATTAATATGTGTACATATTGACAAGAATTTTAGTTTGCGTGAGCAGTGGGAAAGGTTAACAGCTATTTTCAGCCCATACTCTGAGATAAGTATAAAAAATATAACTATTTTCAGAAAATATACTACTAGCTTAGAAAAATTACACTTTGTTAAAATGTGTAAAACTTATACAGGCTCTATTTCATGATTACTTTACTCAACGATGCCCTAACGCTGACATACAACCAACTGAGCGTCTTTTCTAGTTTAAATATTTTCTGGCAGGTTTTAGAAACGGCTTTTGGTACGCAATACAACCGTAGTTTTGCGGAAATTCTGCGTTTACAGTGGCAAGCAGGTGATTTTAGTCAACTTCCGCAAATTGAGATTCTTGATAGTAGCATTCTGGGAACTGCTAACGGCGCTTATGCAAGTAGCACGAATAAGATTTATTTATCAAATACCTTTGTTGCTAATGCTACATCAGCAGATATTAGTAGAGTTTTATTAGAGGAAATTGGGCATTTTGTGGATGCTCAAATTAATACCTCAGATAGTGCTGGAGATGAAGGGGCGATTTTTGCGGAGTTGGTACTGGGTAATAGTTTGGATGCTGCAACCTTAGAGGTTTTGAAGGGTGAGGATGATACAGCAATTATTGAGGTGAATGGGGAAAGTGTTTTAGTAGAGCAGCAGAATTTTCCAGGAACGTCAGGTAATGACAATATTACGGGAACATCGGGTGATGATGTCATTCAAGGATTAGGAGGTAATGATACACTTTCTGGGTTAGGTGGAAATGATCAATTATTCGGAGGATCAGGTTCTGATAGCCTAACAGGAGGCTCAGGTAAAGATCAATTTGTTTTAGAATATTTCTCATATTCTGATTATGCCCAAGACCAAGATATAGTTAGTGATTTTATCAAGGGAGAAGACCAAATTGATGTCAGAACTATTGGTATTAGTGACTATAACACTATCTTAGCTCTGACTAGTGATGATATTGACGCTAATGCCTTAATAACCACCCGTTATTCTAACTATTATGCGGCTGGTTATTATCGCCTCAAAATTAATGGTATTAGCAAAACTCAACTGCAAGCCACTGATTTTAATTTTAATACCACGATTGCA
>NZ_JAQMTI010000238.1:0-2666 GCF_028329225.1 Sphaerospermopsis kisseleviana CS-549
AACACTATACTTTATTATTTAATTCTGACACATTTTGCCTAATTTTTTAGTCAACTTATTCCATGTATACGTCAAATACTTGTAGTTTTGTATGTACTTGTATAGGTTTGTCTAGTAAATTGTCAACTTAGGACAAGCTCAGTGATTTCTAGTAAATCTGTAGCCAAATCTTCTAATTTAGAAGTTGACAATTGATTAATTTTAAGGTTTAACTCCGATGATAAAGCCCCAAAACGACGGTCAATTAATTTCTTTACTAACTTGAGACTTTCCTGCTGTAAACCCTGCTGTAAACCCTGCTGTAAACCCTGCTGTAAACCTGTTGCTAGACCTAGTTCTAAACCCTGTTTTTCTTCTGCTTCTAAACCTTCCTTTAATATTTGTTGATACCAAGGAGACTCTCTTAAAATAGTCATATCCCACCTCATTATCTGTTGTACTAAAGGTATATCTAAGACAAAACTAGCAAAAAATGATAGTAATGGTTCTAAATCTGTTAGAGTTTCATTGGCTCGTAATTCTACTACCTAAAGTTGCGGACTTGGCTTGTGAGCCGAATCCTCTGGGTTAATGTAAGGGTTACGCCAATAATTCCCATGTCAGAGCAGTTCCGGCTTGAGTGTCCTGGTTAACTGTTTTTCCCAGTAAAATATCATAATACTTGGGCGGTAAACCAAACCCTGGGCGAATGGCTCTGAGGTTGTGGGGGGTTAACTTTTCCCCGGCGGAGATGTCTTGAGTAATATACAGCGATCGCCGATAAATCAGGGATTTTTTTTCCCCTGCTGTGGGTCCATAAGTAATTTCCCCTAAACTCTGCCAAGCTCGTTCTGTTTCTATCACCAATTGACCCATTTCCTCAGGTTCCATAGAAAAAGTAGCATCAACACCACCATCACTACGGGAAAGGGTAAAGTGTTTTTCTATAACTGTAGCTCCCATCGCCACACTAGCTACAGCTACCCCAATACCCAGGGTGTGGTCAGATAGTCCTACTTGGACATTAAATAAGTCTCGCAGGTGAGGAATAGTCAGAATATTACTGTTTTCCGGACTAGCGGGATAGGTGCTGGTACATTTGAGCAAAATCAGGTCTTTACAGCCCCCTTCCCTGGCGGTGCGGACTGTTTCATCTAATTCGGCCATGGTGGCCATTCCTGTGGAAATAATCATCGGTTTCCCGGTTTGGGCGACTTTGCGAATTAGGGGTAAGTCGGTATTTTCAAAGGAGGCTATTTTATAACAAGGGACATGGAGGGATTCCAGGAAGTCAACAGCTGTTTCATCAAAGGGGGTGCTAAAGGCGATTAAGCCTAGTTCTTGAGAGCGTTGGAAAATTGGCTCGTGCCATTCCCAGGGTGTATAAGCTTGTTGATAGAGTTGATGTAGTGAGTTACCTTTCCACAGAGAATTAGGGTCATCAATGAAAAATTCCCCCGATTCTAGGTTCAGGGTCATGGTATCTGCGGTGTATGTCTGGAGTTTGAGAGCATGAGCGCCGGATTTTGCTGCTGCTTCTACTATCTCTAAGGCTCGTTCTAGGGATTGGTTATGATTACCTGACATCTCTGCAATGATCAAGGGGGGATGATGCTTTCCTAATGTTTTAGTTGCAATCCGAATCGACATATAAGTATTTTTAGTGAAAGTTCAAAATAATCATGTAATGGGATTGGTCAGGAAGAACTTGGATATACTGAAATCCTAGTTTCTCAAAAAACCTGGGAATACGAGTGGTAATTTGAATCACTCCTTTATTTTCTTTCAGCAAGGTATTCACTAGTTCGGAACCTAGATTTTGATTTCTAAAGTCAGGATGTACAGCTAAGGATTCTAATGTTCCCCCTTTGCTATTGGGAGCCAGGTAAGTAAATCCTATGACTTTACCAGAATTTTCAATAGCTATATAAACGGGAAATCCCCGGCGATATTCTTCTACCAGTAGGTAGAAAACATTTTGAGGTGGCTGGGGATAACAAATATCTAGTAATTCTTTTAGGTCGGGGAGTATATTATGTAAGTTATTTCGGTGGTAAATCTGTATGGTATCAGCGGAGGACATAAAGTAATTTAGATGATATTTAATAGAACCAAATGATATGCGATCGCTCTTTTTGTTCTAGAAAATGCTCCGGTCAGTCAGATGGGGAATAACTTCATAGTCTCATAATCTCATAGTCTCATAATCTCAAAGTCAGCCAGGGAATAAATTCCCTGTCTGAAAGCTTAAGTCGGTTAAAAACCGACTGCTTAGTTCAATACCTTTGCCATTTTTCCGTAGGTTGGGTTGAACGAAGTGAAACCCAACGTAAACTCAACGTATTTGTTGGCTTTCGTGCCTCAATCCAACCTACAAATTAAGATATTTTTGATTTTGGCGAAGGTATTGTTAGTTGTTGTAATTATGACATTTATTCAGGGCGATCGCCCCTTGGTGCACAACGTCACTGAATGGCGATCGCGCCAGCGCTGCTGCAAGCCGATCACCCCTTGGTACAGTCAACCGTGGTCGGTGAGCGAAGTCGAACCGTAAACCGTTAAGAAAGGCTTTCCAACCAAGTCTGTAACTGTTCCACATCCCTAAAGTCTAATAATTCTTCTGCTAAACTTTCCAGTTGCTCTACTGGTAGCATCTGAATTTGCTGTTTGAGTGTATCATCTAGGGT
>NZ_JAQMTI010000239.1:0-2962 GCF_028329225.1 Sphaerospermopsis kisseleviana CS-549
ACAGTCAATGGGTAAACCTTTATTTATTAGTGATTTATATAGTTTAGGGGTAACTTGTTTGCATTTATTAACAGGAGTTAGTCCCTTTGATTTATATAGTCCGATGGAAGGGGAATGGGTATGGAGAGATTTTTTAAATGGTAATGTGGTAAGTGATGAGTTAGGGAAGATTTTGGAAAAATTAGCAAGTCCTATTGCTAAACATCGTTATCAATCTGTAAAAGAAGTGATGCAGGAGTTAAATTTTGTAGATCAAAATGTGAGGCGATCGCCATCTCAAATTTTACCTTCACCACCTCCACCATCTCAACCACCTGTGAAAATTCCCCAACCATCTGTTACTGTAACAAGTCGGTATCAAAAACTAGAGAAATTATTAGCAGCAAGAAAGTGGAAAGAAGCAGATGAGGAAACAAGACGGATAATATTGACGCTTGCTAACCGAGGAATACCGGGTTATTTGGAAATAGACAATGTTCTTAATATTCCAAGTGGAGACATCAGCATTATAGACAATTTGTGGGTAAAGAATAGTAATGGACGCTTTGGTTTTTCTGTACAGAAGCAGATTTATGAAAGTGTGGGGGGGACAACAACTTACAACCGCCAAATCTTGAATAGATTTATAGATAAGGTAGGATGGAGAACAGGAGAAAATTTACTGTCTTATAACGAGATTACCTTTGACATAAAAGCACCAAAAGCGCATCTTCCTTTTTTTCCCGTAGGTTCGATATGGTGGTGGAAAGTAGTTATTAGTTTGTATTCTCAAGATGATTACTGGAAAGCGGTTGTAATAGTTCTGATCTTGCGTTCATAACAGTAAACTGTAAAATTTAAAGATTACAGAAAAATATTAAGTTTGAATCAGGATAACCAGGATTAAAAGATGTACAGGATGTTATTGTTAACCTACTAAAAAATAACAGAAATTGCTCTCTGTGTCCTCTGTGCCTCTGTGGTGGTTCGTTCTCAATCTCCTATTCACAGATCCACGACTTAAAAACAAGGTAAAATCAAAGAATGATTAACCAAAGGTGAACAATGGAAAACCAACAACTAAAAGCCCTGATCAAAGAAACTATTTTAGAACTGATAGAAGAAGAAAAATGGACAATTCAAAAAATATTAATCCCGATTTTGAATAACAAAGAAAATGAAGAATGGAACGAGTTTTCCTTAGAACAAGCTATGAGAGACTTAGAAAATGATCATCTTCCTGAATACACCGAATCCGATTTAATAGAAAAATGGCAATAGCAGGTCAAATAGTTCTCTTCAGATTTCCGCAAACTAACCTGACACTGGGGAAATTACGCCCTGCACTACTCATCAAACCCCTATCTAATAATAGTTATGATGACTGGTTAGCCTGTATGATTTCCACAAAAACAGGACAAGAAATAGTAGGATTAGATGAAATTATCTCACCCCAAGATGTTGATTTTTCGCAAACAGGCTTAAAATCAGAAAGTGTGTTTCGAGTTTCACGACTAGCTGTAGTTTCCGAACAGATACTTTTAGGAAAAATTGGTGAAATTTCTGAAGCAAGATTAACAAGAATTAGACAAAATCTAGCAAATTGGATTTTACAAGATTAGGTATATTATTAAACCAGATGTAGTAAACCGTGTTCAATCTCTAGTTGCTGATGTAGAAATTGATCTTGATGCAATACTATCTGAAGAGGATAAGTAGCTTGTCTGCAAATCAGCCTTTATATACAACCTGGTCTAACTTTCTGTAAAAACTGAAAATTCTGTATTATAATAAGACAAGTGCTGCTTATAGCATTTCATAGTCATTACTCACCACAAAAAACACTATGCGCTTAAAAAGATGGGAATCCCCCCGTAAACAAGGGAGAAACGACAAAGGCCGGGGCGGTTCAGCCAGAAAAAGACAAATCAAGAAACAACAGCAGATGCTGAGAAACAAACTCAAAGAACAGCAAAAGCCAGAAAACAACCAAAAAAACCAGAAAAACAACCAACCAAGGGAAGGGATAACAACCTTCCCTCTTTTTTTGTGCCAAATCCCCGACTTATCCCCAAAATTGGGGTTTTCCAGCAGTCTCCTAACAAATCGGAAATTTTTTGGAAATTTTTTGGAAAAAACCCTTGACAAAACCTATGGGGTGACTGCTATATTATTTAGAGTGAAAGCAATGGGGCGTAGCCAAGCGGTAAGGCAGCGGGTTTTGGTCCCGCCATCCCTAGGTTCGAATCCTAGCGCCCCAGTATTATCAAATAATTATCAAGGGTAGATTGAAAAGTCTACCCTTTTTGATATTTTGGATTTTATATTTTAGATTTGGGATTTTAGATTTACCAATTACTCAATATTGTTATTTTTCGGGTGATTTTAAAGCTTGATCTAAAATTTCTCTCGCTTGTTCAGCTTTCGCTTTTGCTTCTTGATAACGAATATTAGCTTGGGCGAAATTTTTCAGCACCTTGAAACCTTCCTTGAGACGGGTAATTTCATCCTCAGTTACAGTATTATCAGAAAATAGAACATCAACAGCTTTACGAATTTCTAAAGCTTCAGCGCGGGTTTCCTGGACTTTTAACTTGAGTGTAGCCAAATTACTGAGAACTTGTACAGCTTGGGTAATGGCATCCTCACCGCTAGTATTATCAATAGTTGGTTCTTTGACTTCTATTAACTGTTGAGGACCAAAACCTTCTTCCAATTCTGTGGGTAGTTTATCAGCTTCCATCAGTTCCATCAACTGATCCATTGCTTTATCACGGGCTTTAGCCGAATCTCTTCCAGGAACAGTGAGGATAATTTCTGGACTTTGAGCGAGAGTATATTGAACCATAGTAGGGGAAAAATTTGCTGGTTTACCAAGATGGTATTTAATTTTAACATTTAAATTAATTGGTAATTGGTAATTGGTAATTGGTGATTGGTAATTTGTAATTCGTTAAATACCCTAATTATCTAATAATTGGGG
>NZ_JAQMTI010000020.1:0-20402 GCF_028329225.1 Sphaerospermopsis kisseleviana CS-549
ACTCCTGACTCCTGACTCCTGACTCCTGACTCCTGACTCCTGACTCCTGACTCCTATGCCCTCACGGAAAGACTTTCTCAGCAAACCCTAACTAATAAACTTCTTGCTTAACAGTTGTAGAGATTTTTTGAGTTATGGGTACAAGAGGTTTGGCAGTGCTGGATATTACCATTTGTAAACCGTCCACGGTTTGCAAACTATTCAACGCTGCTTGGCGAACTACCGTTTCCTCTTCCCTACTCAATAAAATTTGCAAACATTCAATAACATCTTGCTTTACTGAAACATCAACTTGTTTACGAGTGATGAATTTAGTTAGTTGGCGCACAGCAAGCAAGCGTTTTAAAGGATCTGTTTCTGTTAAGTTATTTAACACTTGTTCCAGATGATCTTCCTCTTGATTTCCGTGAAAGCTGAAGATTTGCCACACCAACAAAATTAAAGTTAGTAATGTCCCAAACCCTTGCAAAATAGCACCAACAGCTATCCAGAGACTTGGAGAATCAACCCAAATGGCAGCGGACATATAAGTCATAAAAGTAGCAATACCACCACTAGCAACTGCTAAAGCTAACCGACTGTTAGCACTGTTTAAATACCTGCGTATTTCTAACCAACTTATTTGCCAGTTCCATTTAGGTATTGCATAAGCGATGAGCATTACTCCAATGCCAACTGCAAGTGCTAACAGCAACTTCCAGTTCCAAAACAGCATAGCAACGATGATTGTTAAGAAACCAAGAATGCTTCCAGGTTCAGATAAATGTTTTAATCTTCGCGGCTTTGGGCTTCCTGTCTTAATCTCTGGAAGCCGGTTGATTAATTGCCGCCAAGAAGACGAAGCCTTTGTCACAGTTTTTACCTATTTAATATCAGATTTTTTGATTCAGGGACAGAATGTCCACCTTTCAAGAATTATATTTGATTCATGGACGTTCCGCCGACAAATCTAACCTGTGCTTAATCTAACGCTTAATCAGTTAGTTAATAATAAACAAGAATGGAAAACTTGTACCCAATCATTGAGCATTTTAGAGCTATTTAAGTGGTACGAGTGGGATTAGTTACAAACTTCAACAAATAAGACTTATGTTACAACCTCTAGGATTTGAGCAATTCTCTATAAATACCTCATTAGGTAGGATTGTATATTATACTGCTAGTGGCTCTCCTTGGCAAGACAAAAGCGAACAATCTGACAGGGAAACTTTGTTGTTTCTGCATGGTTTTGGAGGTGGTTCTTCTGCTTATGAGTGGTCGAAAGTATATCCAGCTTTTACGGCTGAATATCAAGTTATTGCACCAGATTTAATCGGTTGGGGTCGCTCGGAACATCCGCAACGCAGTTACAAAATTGAGGATTATTTGACAAGCATTCAAGAGTTTATTGAGCAGACTTGTACAAAGCCGGTGATTGTAATAGCCTCTTCTCTGACCGCAGCTTTTATAATTAGAGTGGCGATCGCTCGTCCCGATTTATTTAAGTCTTTAATTCTTGTCAGTCCTGCTGGACTTTCTGACTTTGGCCAAGACTACTCTCGCAGTTTTTTTGCCCAGTTGATCAGTGTACCTGTGGTTGACCGTTTGTTATATAGTACAGGTATTGCTACTGATGCAGGTATTCGCAGCTTTTTGGAGCAACGACAATTTGCCCAGTCAAATCGAGTTTATCAAGAAATTGTAGACGCTTATTTACAATCTGCCCAACAACCAAATGCTGAATATGCAGCTTTATCTTTTGTTCGGGGAGACTTATGTTTTGATTTATCTCTTTACATTCAACAGTTGACAACTCCCACTGCTATTATTTGGGGACAAAAATCACAATTTACAGGTCCTGATATTGGTCGTCGTTTTTCAGAAATGAATCCCCAAAGTATTAGATTTTTTCAACCTTTAGAAAATGTGGGATTAACTCCCCAATTAGAATTACCTGCGGTGACAATTGGATTAATTCGTAAGTTTTTAACTTTGCTAAATGGGTGATTGGTGATTGGGGAAAAAATTTTAGATTTTAGATTTTAGATTTTAGATTGGAGTTCATGAAATACAATCCAAAATCCAAAATCCAAAATCCAAAATTGAATTACCCATTACCAAAATATTATTTATCTTGTAAACGAATATCAATGACAGAAGCGTTGAAATTATAGTTAAACCCTTCTAATTCAAAAGGCATACCTATTTTAACTTTACTATTACCTAAAACTGGACCACTATCAGTAACTTGAGCTTTGCCTTCTAATGTCAAAAGAAAATCTGTACTAAAATTGTTTGCCCTTGGATCTGCTAATTCTTTAACTGTACCATCTGGTTGGGGCACAGTGACAGTTCTTGCTAATTGTTGAATAGATTTAATGCCAATTTGTCCGTAGGGTTGATTACGAATAATTACATTTGTTTTACCGCCTTTGATAAATCCTTGTTTAAATAACTGCTCAGGATTGCGGACATTTAAACCACGCACTACTAAGTCTACTTCAATAGGTACTGTCTTTGTGCCGACTTGAGCAACAGAACCGGATGTTCCAGGAAATATAAAGATGCCGATGATCACTAATAAGATTACCAGCGCAGCACCCAAATCTAGTAAGTTGATTTTGCCGAATAAGCGACCTTTGGAATCTAAAATACGCATAACAAGTTTTTTTGAGGTTGGGGTGAATTAAAACAGAGTTTTCAAGGGAAGTAACAATTGTTCCTACTAGATAATCAATTAATACGGTTGAATAGTGCAGTTATGCGACAGTCTATCATGGCTGGTATAGTTAGGATCAGGCTGGCTGATAGAACAGTTGACAATTTCTGATTTTTAATCATAGCGTAGACTTTAGGGATTGAGTTGAGAATGCAACCTAGTAAGCTGTAAATGCGTCCTTATTTTCAGTTCTCACACAACTCTCTTGTCACGCTGATTATGATTAACTGGAATAAATTTTTGGCAAGTTACCGTGTATGGCGGCGGCGCTGGTTATATCCGTTGATTTCAGTAATTGTTGCTATAAGTCTGTGCTTGAGTACACCCTTGCCCAGCAAAGCCATAGACTTATTACCACTTTTATTCAAAGGTGTACAAGTATTTCAATTATCTAATTTATCTACTCGTCAGGAAGTTGAGCTTGGTAGGCAGATGAATAATGAACTGCGCCAAGAGGTCAGAATTTCCCGGAATCGGCAGCTTAATAGCTATATAGAAGAAGTTGGTAGAAGGTTAGCAGCTAATAGCGATCGCTCTAATATTCCTTATACTTTCCAGGTAGTTGAAGATGATGCGGTAAATGCTTTTGCAACTTTAGGCGGTTTCGTTTATATAAATACAGGATTGATACAAGCTGCGGAAAATGAAGCAGAATTAGCGAGTGTTATTGGCCATGAAATGGGGCATATTGAGGGTAAACACTTGGTTAAGCAGATGCGACAAAGAGCGATCGCTAGTGGTATAGCAACAGCTACTGGCTTAAATCGCAGTCAAGCTGTAGCTATAGGTGTTGATTTAGCTCTCAACCGTCCTCGCAGTCGTCAGGATGAATATGATGCTGACACAAGAGGACTAAGAATTTTAACACAGGCTGGTTATGCTCCCTCCGCGATGGTTTCGTTTATGAAAAAGTTACAGGGAAGAAGTGTTATTCCCACCTTTTTGAGTACACACCCTGGAGCAAGCGATCGCATTAAGTCACTTCAACGCCAAATAGACAGTTTGCCAAGTCATAGCAATGATGGCTTAGATAATGCAGCTTATAAGAAAATTGAGTGAGCCAAAACCACGCCCGATCAAGTATCAGAGCGTGGCGGAGATACTTGATCGTACTATGGCTTCGCCACGCAAGCTATCAGGCGGTGGATGTAGGCGAACGGATTGCCCATGCGTGGAGCAGTCATGATATATTGTTTTTCAACAGGCAAGTGTCAATAGACTCGTTGCTTATGGCGACGACTGACTTGGATCTGATGTGGTGAAATCCTCGTAACTGCTTTTTCCAAAGGCAAAGTACGAACCTTGTTGTTAAACACATTGGCTTGATAAACTAAGTTGTTGGTAATATCCAATCCGGTTAACCAACCACTACGGGGATGATAAGCACCTGTATCAATATCTAACCAGCCTTCTCCTTGTGCTAATTGACCAGGGGCAACCCCTGGTAAAGTGAAGGTGATGGTATGACCAACAATAATTAACTTATTACTAAAGTATGGTAGTTCCATGCTGTGAAATTCATCACGTATCCAGCAAAGTTCCTGGGAGGTTTGTTCAGAGACAGACTTTCTGGGGTCAACACCTGCATGGGTTAACCAAACATCTCCCAAATCAAGATATGTTGGTAGATTTGCCAACCAATCTAGATGGTCTTGGGGAATTTGTGCTGATTGATAACTGGTAATCGTTGCTTGTCCGCCACTATAAAGCCATGCCTGTATTGTTTGATTAGAGTTAAAATCCTTACTCATTACACTTAAAAGCATCAACTCATGATTACCGAGCAAACAAGGATAGTTATTTTTCTTAACAAAATCTACTACCTGTGCGCTTTGTGGTCCACGATCTATTAAATCCCCCAAAAAATAAACTTGATCTTCTGATGTAGGGGCAAATTCCTTCAGAAGTATCATTAGACCTTGATAGTAACCATGTACATCACCAATAATGATTCTGCGTGGCCTGGTTTCACTCATTTGTTCTAGTTGGGAATCAATAAATTGACTGATATAGTTTTACTACAGTTTTATTTGTGATATTTTCATCTGTAGGGTTGACTGATATCTGATTAATTATACAGAAATTCTTAACAAGAAATTTTAACAAAGCTCGGAACTATGACTAGATAGCCATCACAGACCATTCTACAGGTGTGTAAGTTTTGTATTGCACAAGAGAAAAAACCACTAAATTGTTAAGTGATATTACAAACTTTGGAAAAATATTGAGAAATCGTCCGTCAGCCAAACATGGTTCTAAGGTAGAACCTATAGGATAGACTTGAGGCAAATAATGATGAATAAGAATAATATTCAAAACTATCGCTTTGTCTGCACCTTGACATTTGGCGATATATACGGTCAAATCATTGCTTGGTTAATTACAATTACCATTAGTTTGGCATCAGCTTTAGCATTGATGGGCGCTAGAAGACCAGTCTATGCTTTGGCTACGGTAGGACTTGTGATTGTTCTCACTTTGCCTTTCTTGCTGTTTGCTTTTGTTACCACGTTGTTAAATCATATCGAATTGGCTGCCGTAGAACCAGGAACAAAAACTGAACCTATACCTGGCAATATTTCTCAACAACAGCCAGTTCAAGCTACCAGTTAATATTGGTGACTGGTGATTGGTGATTGGTGACTGGTGAATGGTGACTGGTGACTGGTGATTGGTGATTGGTGATTGGTGATTGGTAATTGGTGACTGGTGACTGGTGATTGGTGATTGGTGATTGGGAATAAACTAAGAATTGATAATGAAGAATAGTATCCCTGTTTATGGACAGGGTATTTTTTTGGAATTAAGGATTGAAAATAAAATGTTAGAACATGATGTAATTATTGTTGGTGGTGGTTTAGCGGGATGTCGAGCGGCGTTAGAAATTGCTAGAACTGATCCCAGTTTAAAAGTTGCCGTCGTTGCTAAAACCCATCCTATTCGTTCCCACTCAGTGGCTGCCCAAGGGGGGATGGCAGCATCTCTAAAAAATGTTGATCCTGAAGATAGTTGGGAAGCACACGCTTTTGATACGGTTAAAGGTTCTGATTATTTGGCGGATCAAGACGCTGTAGCTATTCTAACACAAGAAGCGTCAGATGTGGTGATTGATCTAGAACATTTAGGAGTTTTATTTTCCCGTTTACCGGATGGTAGAATTGCTCAAAGGGCGTTTGGTGGACATTCCCATAACCGCACCTGTTACGCTGCTGATAAAACCGGTCATGCAATTTTACATGAATTAGTCAATAACTTACGCCATCATGGTGTGCAAATTTACCAAGAATGGTATGTAATGCACCTGATATTAGAAGATGGACAGGCTAAGGGTTTGGTGATGTTTCACTTGGTAGATGGACATATTGAAGTAGTGCGGGCTAAAGCCGTGATGTTTGCAACGGGGGGATATGGTCGTGTTTATAACACTACTTCTAATGATTATGCTTCCACTGGTGATGGTTTGGCAATGACAGCTTTGGCTGGTTTACCGTTGGAAGATATGGAATTTGTGCAATTTCACCCAACAGGGTTGTATCCGGTAGGGGTATTAATTTCCGAAGCAGTACGGGGTGAAGGTGCTTATTTAATTAATGCTGAAGGCGATCGCTTTATGGCGAATTATGCCCCAAGTAGGATGGAACTTGCACCCCGTGATATTACATCCAGGGCGATCGCCTACGAAATTCGCGCAGGAAGAGGTATTAATACTGACGGTAGTGCCGACGGTCCCTTTGTTTACTTGGATCTGCGACACATGGGTAAAGAAAAAATCATGAGTCGTGTACCCTTCTGCTGGGAAGAAGCACACCGTTTAGTTGGTGTAGATGCAGTCACCCAACCCATGCCAGTACGTCCTACTATTCATTATTGCATGGGTGGTATACCAGTGAACACAGATGGACAAGTGCGCCGCAGTGCAGATGAGTTGGTAGAAGGTTTTTTTGCGGCTGGGGAAACCGCTTGTGTATCTGTGCATGGCGCGAATCGCTTAGGTAGTAACTCGCTGTTAGAATGTGTAGTTTATGGCAGACGTACTGGGGCGAGTATAGCTAGATATGTGCAAAACCGCAAATTACCAGCAATAAATGAACAACATCATATAACAAAAGCAAAACAAGAAATTCAAAGTTTATTAGATCAAAAAGGAAAATATCGCATAAATCAAATTCGCCAAGAATTTCAAGATACAATGACTCAATTTTGTGGAGTATTTAGAACCTCTGAATTAATGAGTGAAGGGTTGGAGAAAATAGGAGCAATACAACAGAAATATACAGAGATTTATTTAGATGATAAAGGCAGTTGTTGGAATACGGAATTAGTAGAAGCGTTGGAATTAAAAAGTTTAATGGTAGTAGGAAATACGATTTTACAATCTGCATTTAATCGTCAAGAAAGTAGAGGAGCGCATTTTCGGGAAGATTTTCCAAATCGGGATGATGAGAAGTTTTTGAAGCATACAATGGCATATTATTCACCTGCGGGTATTGATATTCAATATATGCCGGTGGTGGTGAATATGTTTGAACCAAAAGAGAGGAAATATTAAAATTAGAGGATTTTTTTATTTCACGCAAAGGCGCAAAGGCGCAAAGGAAGAGAAGAAGGTAAAAATTCTTCTTTCTCTGCGTTCTCTGTGCCTCTGTGGTATGCCTGACGGCACGCTACGCGAACGTTTAAAAAAGAGGATTGAACCACGAAGGAGACGTTCACCGAAGGTGTTCCCGAAGGGTAGGACACGATGGAAGAGAAGAGGGAAGAAGGAAGAGAGGAAAAAAGATAGTCATATTTTCTGTTTATTTTGCTCAATTTTGTTATATACTTAAAATATGCCTAAGTTAGACCTTATTCACAATTCATCCTTGGTAAACATCAACTTCCGCTAATTGTTGTAGATACAGAAGCAGAGGAGGTTAAACAATGGATAAATTAACTGAATATCCAAAATTGATCAAACAGATTTTAAATGAATATGTTGAATTATGCCAGCGTCATCCTCAAAAAGATATGGAAACATTCTTAATTGTAGATTAAGCAAAGGGTCATTATATCTGGATGAATTTAGGCTGGCAAAATGGCGAAAGAGTTACAGGAATGACGGTTTATGTGCGTTTGAAAGATGGTAAATTTTGGATTGAGGAAGATTGGACAGAAAATGGTATTGCCACAGATTTAGTTGAGGCTGGTGTTCCTAAAGAAGATATTGTTTTAGCTTTTCATGATCCAAACATTAGGCAGTATACTGATTTTGCTGTGACTTGATAGATACGTAAATCATTTATAACTAAGTTTAAAAATTTTATTTCAGAAGCAGGTGGTTATTTCGTAAATTAATGTATAATAATAAAAAAGATGTAGCTAACCAAACATGACTACACTAATTCTCAACCAACAAGTACAAGATGAAATTATTCGTCTTTCCAGGTTTAGTCAAGTTGATACGACAATCTTGGAAAAGTTTGCTTGTTTCATTATCGAAAATTCTTTACCGCAGTCTAAAAAGATTGTTTTTTTCAATATTCATAATTTAAAACAAGCAGTTTATAAAAGATTTAATGTCAATCATACCAAAGAATTAAGAAATTCTGGTGCTTTTAAAATGGCAACAGATGGGATGGAAAAACTTGACTTTCGCCGCAAAGCAACATGGGAAATGTTATATCGTAAATTTGTTGGTATTTTACCAGGCGAAGAAAATCAAGAAGGATATGGTTGCATTAATGGAATTAATATATTTAACTATTTTAAACCTTGGCAAGTATTTGGACTAGATCCCAAAACAGCGACAAAAGAAGAAATTAAAGCTGCTTATTATCGGCTTTCTAAAATCTATCATCCTGATAATCCAGAAACAGGAGACAGAGCTATATTTGAGCGTATAGAAATTATGTATAAAAGTATTACTGCTAGGATTTAAATATGTTATTTGATAGAGCGACTTTTTATATAGAAGAAGGGAAGTTGGCAGAAGCATTTGAACTTACACAACGTAAGTTTGATGAAAAGTGTGAACAGTTAATTGATTCATCAGATGATAGTATTAGACTGCAAGAATGGGTACATTTTATTATTCAGGGTAAAGTAAATAAACAAATAATCAGAATTTTCTCCAGAGAGGGAGCAATAGCTATTGCTAAATTTTTGGATATTGAGGGAAAAGTTAATAAAAATTCCCTTAACCAAGTTTTTTCACTATTTGAAGAATATCGCATTAATCAAATAGATAGTATAGTGAGACGTTCTGTATATGAAAATATTTCTTCCCTAGTGGTAAAACGTCAACGTCATTGGCTGAATATTGAGGATGTTGTCAATATATTTAAAAGTAATAAATCCAGAATTAGGGAAGCATTTAATAGTATTCAAATTAGTGATGATCCGATGATCATAAATGCAGATTTTGAAAATATAGATCAGGTTTATTTTTCATTGTCTGGACTAGAAAAGTTAAGTATTGAATTATCATTAAATTTACGTTCTAAAGAAAGAAGAGAATATTGTATGAGAGTTAGAGAAGTTGCTCCTCCTGTGGTGGAATTTCTCGCTTTAACTCCAACTCCTTCCGAAGAAAATATAGATAAAGCTATGCGTTATGTAAAAACTAGAGATGGTTGTTGCCAAATTACAAATATAGCACGTAATAAATATGAAAACAAATTAGTTGAATTAGTTGGACATCACCTATATGATAGAAATACTTATAAATTTTTGGCTGATGATATAGATAATATTATTACAATCACAGAACAAATTCATGATGATTTTCACCAATGGAATGGAGGTTATCAGAAAAGCTGTACAATAGATGATTTCATTCAATATGTAGAATGGCGTTACCCGCAGAAGCATAAAGAAATTTTAATGTTAGAAAATAGGAGAAGAGTTTTATTAGTTAAGCTAACTCAATTTCAGCGAGCTTTACCTGAAGGAAATTAGAAAATTATATGATGGAGTAGCTTAAAAACCCCTTCTTACATTTGCACCTCTGCGCCTCTGCGTGAGAAAATAAAAACATCTACCACCCATAAACAAACCATGATCCTAACTCAAAATAAAACCCAAATAGACTGGAAACCCATCATCAAAAAATTCATCGCTGTACTCGGAGAAAAAGGAGTAGTCCAACGCAAAGAAGAACTATTAACCTACGAATGTGACGGTTTAACCAGCTACCGTCAACAACCAGCAGTAGCAGTATTACCCCGCACCACCGAACAAGTAGCAGAAATTGTCAAAATATGCAATCAATATTCTGTTCCCTTCATCGCTAGAGGTTCAGGAACAGGTTTATCAGGTGGTGCTTTACCCGTTGAAGATTCGGTTTTAATTGTCACTTCTTTAATGCGGCAAATTCTCAAAATTGATTTAGAAAATCAGCGTGTAGTTGTGCAACCAGGAATTATTAATAGTTGGGTGACACAAGCTGTTAGTGGTGCTGGTTTTTATTTTGCACCAGACCCTTCTAGTCAAATTATCTGCTCAATTGGTGGTAATATTGCGGAAAATTCGGGGGGTGTACATTGTTTAAAATATGGTGTCACAACTAATCATGTTTTAGGTTTAAAAATCGTCCTTCCTAATGGTTCAATTGTTGATGTCGGTGGACAAATTCCCGAAATGCCAGGTTATGATTTAACAGGTGTATTTGTAGGTTCAGAAGGAACTTTAGGAATTGCCACAGAAATCACTTTAAAAATCCTCAAAAGTGCCGAATCAATTTGTGTTTTATTAGCAGATTTTACCAGTGTAGAAGCTGCGGCTGCTAGTGTTTCTGATATTATCAGTGCGGGGATTATTCCTGGGGGGATGGAAATGATGGATAATATTAGTATTAACGCTGTGGAAGATGTTGTTGCTACTAATTGTTATCCCCGTGATGCGACAGCAATTTTATTAGTAGAAATTGATGGTTTAGAAGTAGAAGTTGCTGAGAATAAAAAAAGAGTGGCTGATATTTGTTTACAAAATGGAGCGAGAAATATCACTTCTGCATCTGACCCAGAAACGAGGTTAAAATTGTGGAAAGGCAGAAAAGCAGCTTTTGCAGCAGCAGGTCATATTAGCCCAGATTATTATGTACAGGATGGGGTAATTCCTCGGACACAATTACCTTATGTTTTGAATGAAATTGAGGCTTTAAGTAAAAAACATGGTTATAGAATTGCCAATGTTTTTCATGCGGGTGATGGTAATTTACATCCTTTGATTTTGTTTGATAATTCTATTCCTGGGGAATTGGAAAAAGTGGAAGAAGTGGGGGGAGAAATTCTCAAATTATGTGTTAAAGTTGGTGGTAGTATTTCTGGTGAACATGGCATTGGTGCTGATAAAAAATGTTATATGCCAGATATGTTTAGTGATACAGATTTAGAAACTATGCAATGGGTAAGGCAAGTTTTTAATCCTCAAGGTTTGGCTAATCCTGGTAAAATGTTTCCTACACCCCGCACCTGTGGAGAAGCTGCAAAAGCATCACCTCAAAAGTTTGCTAATGTAGAAAGGTTTTAATTTGATGATACATTAGTCATTAGACCTGTCCGACAATCAATGTAGAGACTATAGAACGTCTCTACAAGGGTTTCAGGTTATGCACATTTCATTACCGGAGATGTCTATTAGTAATATTTATCCTGATTCCTGACTCCTTAAATACAATGATTAAACTCGATCAGTTTTTAAAGTTTGTAGGTATAGCCTCTACTGGAGGTCAAGCTAAAATCATGATTGTTAATGGTGAGGTGAAAGTTAATGGTGAGGTGGAAACTCGACGGGGGCGTAAATTATTAGAAGATGACACCGTAACAGTCACAGGGAAAACATTTACAGTAGGGGATATCATTTCCTAATGAGAAACATAACACAATAGCACTCGCTTGTATTTGTCAAGCAGCTTATTATAGCAACATGAATACAATAAACTTCTCCGAAAAAGATGTAGGGACAATTCATGAATTGTCCCTACGAATGGGTTTCAGGTTATGCTTATGTAATTTTCGGAGATATCTAAAATATATAAGAAATTTTTTTAGCAAAATACACCTATTGATCATTAATTTGTTGTATCATAGTTTTCCCAAGGTAATTTTGTGCAATTCAACTTCATCAAAGCTTGTTGCGGATCTTTCAAAACTTTATTGAAAGACTATCCTAGTCTGTCTGAAAATCAATGATAGGATTCTCAAACTGCTGTATGAAGTTTTCAAAACTTTCATTTCAATGGATCAAATATGAAACTAATTAAAAAATCTGAAAAGTTACTTCTCGATAAAATCAAGAGTATGGAGTTAGAAGAGGAAAATATTCTAACTGAGATTACTAATGAACCAGAACCGTTAGTTGAGGAGAGAAGAGTAATAGATATAGAAAATCAAGTTCCTGATTATATTCCTGTGCGGGATAATCCCATAGTTCATTCTGTTGGTAACACAGGGTGGCAGGTTTCTGAGATTTGGAAGGAGATTAGATTGGATAATTTTTGCAATACTTAGTCAAGTAGGGTTTGCTGAAAAAGTTGAAAAAAACCTTGAGGAGAATTGAGTGGGGAGTCAGGCAGCAATAAAGATAAGATTTTATTGTCTAAACTTCACTAAATAATCAATTTCACTAATCAACCCACAAGTGTTGAATCCTGCAATAAAACTTTACAATCTTTGCATTTTACCCAGGTAAAATCCATTGTCTATTGAGAATAGAGTCATTAATTGCTCTAATTTGGTATCACCAATACCAATGCACAATTTAGACAATATCCTCAAAATCTTAACATTCAACACTTCTGCATAGATCCCAAATGAGTTCTAAGCTGTTGTGCATTTAATTTGTATAAGTGGAACAGGCAAGAGGCTTGTTCCACAAGAGTTCAGAATATTAGGATTATACAATTTAGCGGTGTAACAGCTTATTGAGAAGCAAAGGGTTTTTTATACCAATTCTATGTGAGGTTGCGCTATAAATTGTAGGGGCAATTCATGAATTGCCCCTACAATGTATAATTTGACAAAAGTCTGATTATTGCATCTTCATACAGAAATGGTATTGAGTTTATTAGGATTGAAAGAATAACAAGTCTGAGATAAAACCAGCCTCATGCGACATTTTATCCTGGTCTTTTGTGCTGATAAGCTGTTATGCCTTTAACTTGAATAATTAATACAAGCAAGATGCTTGTGCTACTGTAACTTCAGGTTTTTTAATTATACAGTTTAGCTGCATATCAGCTTACTTTTATTCTTTGGTATGGAAGATGGATTTAAAAAATACGAAAATCCAGAGAAAACAGAAGCTGAACCAAAATATTATCATATCATTACATAATCCTGAGCAATATCATTTGATTTTGTAGTTATATATAGTTATATACAGCAGATTGCAAATCAATCAGGCTTCGCCGTGAGCGTCAGCCGATAGCGTGGCGTTAGCCATACGGTACAGAATATAAGTTAAAACCTATACACAAAACCAGTTTTACTCCTGACTCCTGACTCCTGCTGTATATGAGTAACCTAAGTTTATTTAGCAGATGAATAGGGTAATATATCGTTGTTTTTCCTTCTTAATTTGTTTGGGTTTTATATTCAGTTTAACCATATTTCCGATTTCCTCAACTTCGATTGTTTCTCAAAAAACAAGTTTTTTAACTACAGAAGTTCGCGGTGTTTGGTTGACTAATGTTGCTAGTGGTGTGCTTTTTGTACCTTGGGGTGTTGAAAGGGCAATAAACCAATTAGCAGCACTGAATTTTAATACTATTTATCCAGTGGTTTGGAATAGAGGTTACACTTTCTATAAAAGTAAGGTTGCTGAAAGTATAATTGGTGAAAAAACCGAACCTTTGTTGAATTTCATCAATAGTGGAAATGATGTTTTAGAGAAGTTAGTCAGGTTGGCAAAAAATAAAAATTTAAGCGTGATTCCTTGGTTTGAATATGGGTTTATGACTCCCCCTAATTCTGCTTTAGCAAAAGCACATCCAGAATGGTTAACCAGTGGGCAAAAAGGCATAAATTCTGTTCACGAAAATCTCCCAGAAGAAATTAACCAGAATGGTGTTTTTAATCGGCAGGTATGGTTAAATCCTCTCCATCCCCAAGTGCAAGAATTTATATTGGGTTTAATTTTAGAAGTTGTGAAAAATTACGATGTTGATGGTATTCAAGTTGATGATCACTTTGGAATGCCTGTAGAATTTGGTTATGATTCATTTACAGTTAAACTTTACCAAAAAGAACATTTAGGAAAGACTCCACCAACTGATCCTTATGATGCAAAATGGATGCAGTGGCGAGCAGATAAAATTACTAATTTTATGGGCAGAATCAATCAAGCAGTCAAAAAAATTAAGCCCCAAGCGAAAATATCCCTTTCTCCTAATTCTCAGTATTTTGCCTATAAATATTATTTACAAGATTGGGAAAATTGGGTAAATAAAGGTTGGGTAGATGAATTGATTTTGCAGGTATATCGAGATGATAAAAAATCTTTTATTGCCGAAATTGAAAAACCTGCGGTAAAATTAGCAATGAAGAAGATTCCTGTGAGCATTGGCATTTCTACAGGAACTTTACTTAGTCCTGTAGATATTGAAAGTATTAAAGAACAGGTACAAATTGTGCGAGATCATAAATTCTTTGGCTTTTCTTTCTTCTATTGGGAAAGTTTGTGGGGTTACATCTCTCCTGAATCACCCCAAAAACGACGTAAGGCTTTTTTAGAGATGTTTGCCAATAAGGCTGTTAAACCTTTAAATTTAAATAGAACTTACGTAAGATTAGACTAAAAACCCCATTCTTGCTTAGGGGTAATCATGAATTACCCCTACTTTTATTCTGTTTTGCGTCAGTTGTGTTAAATAAAGTATAATTTCCCAAAAATAAAATGGAATTAGCCGCTATCAAAAATAAATTCAGTAAATTGTATACTTTTACTTTGGTGTGGAGTTTGACTACTTTAGGTAGTTTTATCTTCAGTTTATTTTTGATTGAAATTGGTGAAAAGTCTGATGTCAGAGTGTTAGATGTTGCTATTGGTGGATTTGCGATCGCCCTTCCCCAATCTTATCTCCTCAGACAAAAAATTTTACCTTTAAGCTGGATGATCTCCACAGTCTTAGGTTGGGTACTCATCACTACTATCGGTGTTGGTGCTGTGGGTTGGTTTGTACTGTCAACAGAGTTGTTTTATTTCCGCATCTTCTTTGGAATTATTTCCGGGGGTATTGGTGGTATGGTAATTGGACTGGCACAATGGTGGTTAGCTATTCCCTCATCACTCCCTTGGGGATGGTGTTGGATGTTCCTCAATTGTGCAAGTTGGGCAGTAGCTCTCAGTATTGGTTCGGTTATAGGTATATTTTTACGTCATTGGACACAGTTATTTTTAGGTGAAGTTGTCGGTTTAGCTATTACCTGGTTGGTAGTCGGTATCCTTACAGGAATCAGTGCTTACAGGTTGTTTAGGTGATTGGTGATTGGGTAGAATTAACTCATGACTAATAACTAATGACTAATGTAAGGGCGAAGCATTCGGAGAATAGCCTTTGGAAAAAACTGATCATTTATGGTTAAGCGGTATTATTAATGTTGAAAATGCAGATCAGCAAATCACCTTCACTGTTAAATTTCCCCTGCATCCAGTTTTTCAACTGCCCCACTAGCGCCAGCCTCAAAAGTCTGCTATTATAGTTTTTATTGATGGGTGATTAGCTCAACGGCAGAGCATCGGACTCTTAATCCGCTGGTTCTGAGTTCGAATCTCAGATCACCCACTGCTTTCATGCCAAATCAGTATTTTAAAACATATATATGTGATAAATTTATTTTTATATTATCAAATTCCCAAACTTAGGACTCCACCACCCTTTTGCAGTATGAAAATAAGCCGCATCCTTATGTTTTTTATCCTTCCAAGAATCTTGATCAGAACACCGTAACATAGTTTTATTCTCCCCATCTTTAATATAACTATACTCCTCCAACGGTTTCTTACATACCGGACAAGGATAAGATGTGAGTTTAGTTTCCGATTTATTAGTCTTTTCATCTGCTGATGTTTTAGTTTTCGGTGCTTCCCAACGTTTATGAAAATCACTCCAAAACAAAACAATATTTTCACACCCACTCACACATTTAAGAAAGTATTTCTTCTTCACCTTACTACTAGGAATTTTCGCTAAAAAGTTACTACATTCAGGACATTTGGTTTTTGAACTTTCATATTTACGCTCAACTTTACCATGATTATTACCAGTATTTCCTGAATTAATAACCACAGTTTTAGCTTTAGACAGCGCAGGGACAAAATAACTTTCATTCCAAGTAGTTAAATAAGATTGCCAGGAATTTTTACCTTCAGCAATTTTATCTAATTCGGCTTCCATCTTGGCGGTAAATTCTGCTTCTAATAAATCTGGTAATGCCTTTTGTAAAAACTCATCAACTTCTAACCCTAAACTTGTAGGATGAAGATGATCTTTTATTAATTCAATATAATTACGTTTTTTTAATGTAGCCACTGTAGGCGCGTAGGTACTAGGACGACCAATACCTTTTCTTTCCATTAATTGTACCAGTTTTGGTTCACTATATCTTGGTGGTGGTTGGGTTTGTTTCTTTTCATGTCCGGCATTTTCTAAAGTTAATTTTTGCCCCTGTTGTACAATTGGTAAAACGGCATCTTTACCCAAATTAGTCCAATATTTCGCATAACCATAAAATTCTACAACTTGTCCCCTAGCTTGCCATAAAATATTACCTGATTGAGTAATTATTAAAGTCTTTCTCACCTGTGCGGGACGACATTGAGACGCAACTGCTCTTTTCCAAATCATCACATACAGGTTAAACTCATCTTCAGGTAATTCTGCTCGTAACTGTACCGACGGACGAAATACATCTGTAGGACGAATTGCTTCGTGTGCTTCTTGTGCTGTTTTGCTACTACGATGTTTTGTTACTTGTTGTGGTACGTTTTGCGGATCATGTTCTTCTAACCACTTACGCACACTGGCACAAAATTCAGGACTTAACATCACTGAATCTGTTCGCATATAGGTAATTAAACCCGCCTCATATAGCTTCTGTGCCACCTGCATAGTTTTTTCCGGGGCAAATTTCAGTTTAGATCCGGCTGCTTGCTGTAGGGTGGAAGTGGTAAAAGGTGGAGGGGGTTGACGATAGGTGAGTTTACCTTCAAGTTGGATGACTTGATGGGGATGTTGTTTGGCTTCTGCAACTAATCTATCTGCTTCTGCTTCTGATAAAACCCGCTTAGATTCTGGTTTGTCTGGGTTATTACTAGCTGCATCATCGTGGGTTTCCGTTTCCGTTTCTGGTGTTTCTGTGGGAGTGTTAGCTGTACCTTTGTAAAAAACGCGAAATCCTTCTTGATAATCTACCCACACACTCCAATAATCTTGGGGGACAAATACTTGTATTTCTCTTTCGCGCTGACAAATGAGGTGTAATGTCGCGCTTTGGACTCTACCGACGCTTTTTGCACCATTATTTAATGCCCAAACTAGAGGACTACCTTTGTATCCTACTAGCTTATCGAGACAATCTCGACATAATCCCGCACCGATTAAGTTAGAATCAAGTTTTCTAGGATGAGCGATCGCACTTTTAACCGCCGATGGTGTAATCTCAGTATAAACTACTCGCTTGGGTTCTCTTAATCCCAGGGTTTCTTTGAGATGCCAAGCAATGGTTTCTCCTTCTCTATCTGGGTCCGTTGCTAAAATGACTTCATCAACTTGTTTAACAGCAGCTTTAAGTTTTTGAATGTTTTCTTTAGCGCGTTGGTCACGGGGGATATAATGGCAGCGGACACTGTTACCTTCTATTGTAAATCCTAGCGAATCTTCACCCTCGTTACTGAGTTCGCGGATATGTCCACAACTAGCACGAACTATCCAATCTGTACCGAGAATTTGACTCAGTTTTTTGACTTTACCGGGTGATTCAACCACTAAGAGGCGTTTGGGCATAGCGTACAAAACCTTAACCGAAAAGTATAGAATTAATTATGATCATGGGTTAAAGTAAAAACCATAGATTTTTTTACCATCTTCAAATCTATATTCACGATTGTACATATCATCGGGATCATAACCCACATCACCGACAAAACAGAATAGACATCTCCAGAAAAGAAATTATGGAACCTATTTATGGGGGCTGGGCGAAGCTTATGGGATATCTAGATGTCTGATTTTTCCGTTAAATTATCGCCCATAAGCTTCGCCCCTACAAATTATGACAAATTAATAGATATCTCCGAAAATTACATAAGCATAACCTGAAACCCATTCGTAGGGACAATTCATGAATTGTCGCTACATCTTTTTCGGAGAAGTCTAATACATTCTATTGTGGAAATGTCTAATGATATAGCTAAATTTAAGGTTCTTTTTTCAAACACAAATTTATCCTTTGGTAGCATTACCAGTAGTGTTACCAGTTAGTCGTGTGTGGGTGATACTGGTCTTACTATGTATGCTGCTTGGTTGTAAATACTTTTATATGTTTGTTTACAAATCAGGTTTTGATCCTCCCAACCCCCTTGAAAAGGGGATCTAAAAATATGTGATACACCATGAGGACTTTTAAAATATCTTCTTATATTAATAAATGTTGCATTTTCTCATCTAAAGCTTAATCCATAACCAGCTTGCATCCAAATATTACTGAGATAGAAAAATTGATATTACTAAGTGCAAATATTGGAAGCATTACCACACAATAGTTACAGCATTTAACAGCTAATATTTTTAACTGATTTCTCAATAACTCGCTTATTGACAAATCAGCCAAAACTCATTTGCTGAAAACGTAAACTTTACGTTATATATGTCAGAGAATTTTTATATTAATCTCAATAACTCGCAGCAGTTGGACAATATTAAAATTAGTACCTAAATTAAATTATCTAATTCGGAGGTAATTAAAAATTATGAAACTTACTATAGAAATCAAGCGATTAGTTGAATAACAAAAATCATTTTTCAACTAACGTTATTTCCCAGGTGAATTTTGGAGAAAAACTGATGTTAAACATCAAAAATGAATTATTTGCTGAACTCACTCCTGAACTTGCTGCTAATATTAACGGTGGTCAAGGTGAACAAGGTGAACAAGGTGGTAAAGAGGATAAAAGTAAGTTCAATTACAGCAGATATCTCAAAGCATTGGGTATTGCTTACTTGAGTCCCCCAGAAGTTGGTAGCATCACAGATAAGGAAGCGTTGTTAGCCCAATACCAAGGCTGGGAAGACTAGCAAAATTGATTTATTTATAGGCTTCTTCCACTAAGATTCAACTACTAAAAATAAATCCCGCTTTTAATCCAATTCATGAATAACCAGATACCCGACTTCTTTGAGAAGTTGTAGAGACGTTCCATGGAACGTCTCTACTTTATAGCATTTACCAAGTTAGTGAGGTACAGAGTTTTTTATCTTAGGGAATTGGGAATTGGGAATTGGGAATTGGGGACAGTAAATAAATTAGGGTGTACCTCATGAGACTGGGAAACGCTATATAACCAGATGTTTACTCAAAACAGCAAGTAATAGCTAACTCTGCATGATTGAATAAAACCTCTTTCTCCAGTTGATAAACTGGAGAAAGAGGTGTAATTTCTAATAAATTTTCGACTCTTGCCCTAGCAGCTTCTACTATTTCTTCATTTAAACTACCATTACTCAAACAATGAGTAAAATCTTCGGCTATTTTATAGGTTCTTTCTAGAGAGGAAGAATTGATATTTCGTGATACTATAAATAAATCACATCCAGCATTAAAAGCCCGTGCTACTGTTCCCGGACGCATGAACATATCCGCAACAGCTTTCATATCTAAATCATCAGAAACAATCACGCCCTTAAAATTTAATTCTTGGCGTAAAATGTGATTTAAAATAGTTTTAGATAATGTCGCTGGAACTTCTGGATCAATTTGCGGGAACAAAATATGTGCTGTCATAATTAGCGGTATTTGTTCCTGAATTAATGCTTGAAAAGGGATTAACTCTCTGTTTCGTAAATCTTCTAAACTTAAATTTAATATTGGTAACTCTAAATGAGAATCTGTGCTAGTGTCTCCGTGTCCAGGAAAGTGTTTAGCACAACCAAGTATACCCTCTTCCCTGAGTCCTTGATAATATTCCCGCGCACTCTGACTAGCAGTTTTGGGAGTGATACCAAAAGCGCGAGAACCAATAATGGGGTTTTGGGGGTTAGAAAAAATATCAGCGACAGGGGAAAAAGAAAGATTAATTCCCAGTGATTTTAATTCTATAGATGTAGCTTTGGCTACTTGATAAGCTTGGGACTTCACCAAATAAGCACAAGGAAAACGAGTAATAGGAAATGGAGTTCTGACAACCCTTCCACCCTCATGATCGAGGCTGGTAAATAGAGTTTTCCGTTCAGTATATTCTTTAATTTGTTTAAGTAAATCTTTAAACTTCTCTAACCAAACTGGATAAGGAACACCATCAAGAAAGTTTTTAGCGAAAAAAATCACCCCGACGGGTTTCAACTCACTCAATGCCCGCTTATCATCATCACTAAGAGTTGTACCAGAAACACCAAGAATTAAATGATTACCGAATTTTTGTAGATCTTTCATATTCAGGAGGCAGGAGGCAGGAGGCAGGAGGCAGGAGGCAGAAGGCAGAAGGCAGGAGGCAGAAGGCAGAAGGCAGG
>NZ_JAQMTI010000240.1:0-35266 GCF_028329225.1 Sphaerospermopsis kisseleviana CS-549
ATTTTGTCTCGGTTCAGTGGTGGGCTTCGTTTGCCTCACCTCATTTAATATAGCTGACCTCTCTGGGAATGTCAACTACTTTTTCAAAAATTTTTTAGACTTTTTGGTAAATGGGTTGAAAGCTTTACTGGAACAGGGTTTGGTGCTGTTGGGACTACCATTATTTGTGCAGAGGGGAGGAGAAAGGGTTGGATTTTGTGATCTATTTGAGTTTTTGAAGTGGTGAGGTTAATTTGCTGATGTGGTCAAATTTGCCAAAATATATCTGTAAGCTAGGATCAGTGGGCATTCAGGATGGTCTTTTGGGGTTCAGGATGGAAGGTCTGCTGGTTATATATCAAATAAATAGGAAGGATGTATGGATAGCAATAACTGGTTGGAACAGTTAATGATGTTAGGTTTAGGAACTACATCTTTGGTTGCTGATAAGCTTAAACAGGTAGGTGATGAATTGGTGAAGGATGGGAAGTTGAATCCTGAGCAAGCTAAGGTGGTGATGGATGATATTGTGCAGCAGTTGAAGTCGGAGCAGGGTAATTGGGAAGTGCAGATGCAACGGCAGATGCGGAATATGATGCAAGATTTGGGGGTTGCTCGTCAGTCTGAGGTGGATGAACTGCGGGGAAGAATTGATCGTTTGGAGCGTCAGGTGCGGGATTTGGAAAATAAGCTGTGGCGTTAGAGTGCGGATTGTGTTTTAAACTGGTTTCTGTCCTGTTGGTAATCTGTTTACCAAGCTACCTATATAGGGAGGGCTGATTTTGAAAGGAATTTTTTTGAGCGTGGTATTCATGCTGGTGTGTGTTGTGGCTTTGGTATTAGCACAAATGGGTGGTAATCAGGATACTGCTGTTGCTGCTAAGTTAAGTCACAATCCACCAGTTTCCACTGCTGTAATTGAAGAAAAAACTACTCTAGTAGCGAGCAATATTATGTCTGATGCGAATGTCGTAACTACTTCCTCTGGACTACAGTATATTGAATTAGCAAAGGGGGATGGTGAAGCTACTCCTCAAAAGGGACAAACGGTTGTAGTTCACTATACTGGTACTTTGGAAAATGGGAAGAAGTTTGATAGTTCACGCGATCGCGGTCAACCTTTTAGTTTTAAAATTGGTATAGGACAAGTCATTAAAGGTTGGGATGAAGGTCTGAGTACAATGAAGGTGGGCGATCGCCGTCAGTTGATTATCCCTTCTGAGTTGGGTTATGGTGCGCGTGGTGCTGGTGGTGTGATTCCTCCTAATGCTACTTTGATTTTTGATGTGGAATTGTTGGATATTAAATAAAATTTGGTGATGGGTAATGGGTAATGGGTAATGGGTAAACCAATTACCGATTATCAATTACCTGTTATTATTAATAATTGTTTGGTCTAGCTAGGTTTTTGAATTTTGTAAATTGAGGATCAAATAATAGTTTTACTGTTCCTGTTGGTCCGTTACGGTGTTTGGCTATGATGACTTCTGCTATTCCGCGATCTGGTGTGTCTGGTGAGTAATATTCGTCGCGGTAAAGCATGATGACTAAATCTGCATCTTGTTCGATGGAGTTATGAACAATGATGTTATTGGCGACAAAGTTATGTAAATTGGGAACTGTTAAGTCAAATACTTCTTCTTCTCTATCTGGTATGATTGCGACAATTTTATCCCAATCAGTCATGGTTTGTTTACCCGAAATAGATAGATGTCTTGGTAAACATATATGTTGTTTAGGACTTAACTCATCTAGTTTTTTCCAACCATGAATTGTGAGGAATTTGTGATTAGCAGTTGCTCTAATTTTTCTTCCTAGTCGAGTTTTTAAGGTAAATACAGGTTTGATACCTGTAGAAAAAGCGTTACTCACAATAGCTTTTTCTAGCTTCATTGTTTTTTCATTCAATGCCCAAACTGCAAAACCAGATTTACCTACTAATTCTTTAATTGGTACTTGTAATCCAGTATCTGCTAAAGTGATTAAGCTATCACCTGTTAAACAACCAGATTCTCTTAAATCTGACAACATCGGGCGTTTATTAGTCCTTGCTTCTACTCCCCGACTTAACTGTGATAGGGCAATTACTGGTACTGATAATTCCCTTGCTAAACCTTTTAAAGAACGGGTAATTTTTGATAGTTCTTGTACGCGATTATCTCCTGCGCCTTCCATTAATTGTAGATAATCTATTATTATTAATCCTAGTTCTGTGTTCTGTTGTGCTTGGAGTTTTCGCGCTTGACTCCGCATTTGTGTAACTGTAATATTGGGAGTGTCGTCAATAAAAATGGGCATTTCTGAAAGCATACCAATTGCACGACCTAAAGAGTCCCATTGGGTTTGGCTAATACGTCCACTTCGTAAATAACCGCTTTCAATTTGGGCTTCACTGGCTAATAGTCTTTGTACTAGCTGTTCTTTTGACATTTCTAAGCTGAATACTGCGACTGGTAATTTATAACCTGCGGCGATGTTGTGAGCTAGGTTTAAGCAAAATGCTGTTTTTCCCATTGATGGTCTGCCAGCGACGATGATTAAATCAGAACGCTGAAAACCGCTGGTCATGGCATCTAAATCATAAAAACCGCAGGGAATACCAGGTAAAGCAATGCCTTCATGTCTTTTTTCAACGTCTTGGAAGGCGTTAATTAATGTATCTGCTATGTGAACTAAACCTGATTCTGGTTTTTCTTGAGTAATACTAAATACTTTCTGTTCTGCTTGATCTAAAACTATGGGTAATTCTGTTTGTGTCTCGAAACCTAGTTGTACAATTTCGTTACCTGCTTTGATTAATTGCCGTCGCAGGTATTTTTCCATGACTAATTCTGCTAGGGCATCTATGTTAACTGCTGAAACTGTACGATCTACTAGGGTGGCTAATTTATTTCTGCCACCAATGCGGGTTAGTTTATCGTTGTCTGTTAACCAACTGGTGAGGGAAAGTAAGTCTGTGGGTTTACTTTGGGCGTGAAGAGTGAGGGCGGCTTGATAGATTTCTCTATGGGCGTTAATATAAAAGGCTTCGGGAACAAGGCGATCGCGTACTCTTCCTATAGCTTCTGGATCTAGGAGAATACCCCCCAAAATCGCTTCTTCTGCTTCGATGTTTTGGGGTGGGAGACGATCGCTGCCATCACCTTGAAAACTTAGTTCTTCAGCCATAAGCAATTTAGGATTTATCAGCAGGATTTAAATATTAGCTTCAAGCTTAACTTGGTAGTTTGCAGGTAAAAGGCAAAAGGCAAAAGGCAATACTTAATTTTCTTCATTACCCTATAACCTTCTTACCTGTCACCTGTCACCTGTCACCTGTCACCTGTCACCTATCTTAGCTGGCAACAACTTCGATATCAATTTGGGCTGTTACTTCAGAGTGCAGCTTGATTTCGGCTTTGTATGTACCCAGGTGGTTGATATCAGGAATGGTGATACCACGTTTGTCAATTTCTTGACTGGTAGCTGCTTTAATTGCATCTGCTACATCTTGGGTGGTGACAGTACCGAAGATGGCTTCGTTTTCGCCTACTTGCTTGGCAATTGTTAATTTAGCAACTTTTTCTAGGGCTGCTTTTTGCTCTTGTGCTTGTTGTTTAAGTTCTAGTTGACGTTGACGTTCTTGTTCACGACGGCGTTCTACTTGTCTTAAAATACCGGGGGTAACTTGAGTAGCTAGACTCTGGGGAATGAGATAATTACGAGCATAGCCGGGAGCTACATCCACTAAGTCGCCGGATTTTCCCAGCTTGCTCACATCTTTTGTTAATACTAACTGCACTCGTTTGGCCATTGTTTTTCTTTTTTCCTGTAAAATCTCGTTAAATTGGGTGTCAGCAGGATAGGTTACAAAAGTGTAGCTTGACGAGAAGCGACTTTGTTTATATCCCAAAGACTAGATATTTTAACGAATTATGGGGGGCGATCGCAACACTCAATCCCCAAAAACTTTGCCCAATATTTGCTCAATATATTTGAGGACTTACGTAAGATTGGACTAAAAATCTGATTATTTCTGGGGGAGTAATTCATGAATTACCGCTATTTTGCTTCTGTTTTGCATCAGTCCAGATATTTTATAAGTTAGGTAAATTCTCTGTTGCTTTTTGTGTAGATATTTTGCGCTATTGATCGGCAATATTGAGAAAATAAACAATTTTTGAGTTGTGGTGACATAAAAATTACAATCACTATTATAATAGTTGCACTTATTTAACACACATTACCATGAGTTCAAAGATTAAGGATTTACAGGCAAGTTACGCTAAAACTCGCTTGCTGCTTGCGTTGTGGGATTTGGGAGCAAGTCAGCAGAAGGTAGCTAAGGGTAAATTAGGCAAGCGGGTAGTGTCTAAGGGTCAGAAGATGGCGGACTATCAGGGTATTTTAGAGGATTTGGAAGCACAGGGAGCGATCGCTGTCTCTAAAAAAGGTTCTGCTATTAGTTATACTCTCACATCACCAACTGGTTTAGAGGTGTTGGGTGCGGGTTTGCGTAGTAAAGAGTTTAAGTTTGAGGGAACTATTGTTGGTACTTGGGCTGCTAATGCACTGTTGCGGTGGATAAGTGATCTTAATGTTGTGTTAGGTGCGCCGGTTGCGTCTGGTAATGGGGTTAAGGGTGGGGTTATTGGTTCTTATGAGGAGTTTAAGACTGTAGCTTTAGATGTTTATGATAAGTTGAATTACGAATATAACCTGGATGATTTAGTGCCTATTTATCGCATTAGAAGAGAAATAAGTGAACGAGTTAGCCGCGAAAAATTCAATAAATGGCTGGTAGAAATGCAAGCTGATGATATTTTGCAACTGATGACAGGAGAAATACCAGATTTTACCCCTGATAAACGGGAAGATTCAATTTCTATACCTGGGACACAACTACGTTCTTATGCTAAACGCTTGATTTAATCAAATTATTTCTAAACTTTTTCGTTCCTGACACCTAAGAAATTATCATGACAAATACCCCTGTTTCTGCCATAGAAGCTGTTAACGCCGCTATCAATAGTCATAATCCATTTACTAACGCTGGAATTACTCAACAACAGAATATTTGGGGAAAAGGATTTCCCGATGTACCTACTTTAAATAGTCATGCTTCTAATAAAGTTTTTGAAGCGATTGAATTTGTACGCAAAAGTAAATCTAATAAAGATAAAGTAACTTCAATTGTCATCACATCACCGGTGGGAGTTGGTAAAACCCATCTTTTAAGTCGTATTCGTCATGAACTGGAAAAAGTGGGAGGTGCTTTATTTGTTTATTCAAGTGTTAATAACTATACAGACTTAAATTTAGTTAAGTATCAATTCCAGCAAACTTTAGCAGATAGTCTGAGTAAAACTGGTAGCCAACAAGTCATGCAATGGCAAGAAGTAGCCGCAGCTATGGTTAGTGAAGGAGAAGAAAATGCTCCTACTCCAGCAGATTTAGTCAAAAAATTTGACTCTACTTATAAAAGCAGATTGGCTAGAAATAGTAATCTCATCAATGTTCTGCAAAACAAGGTAATGAAAAATAAACCTGGTGCAGATCCTTATATTGTTCGAGCTATTTTATGGACACTCTCACAAATACAAGTTTCCTTTGCAAAGTTATGGTTATCTGGTGAAGAATTAGCTCAATCAAATGCTGATGATTTGGGATTACCTAATGCTACTAAAACTAATCAAGATAGAGAAGCAGAAGCACTCAAGAATATTCAGCAAATTTTAAATTTAGTCAGTTTCTATAATCCAGTTGTCATTTGTTTTGATGAAATAGATGTAGAAAACAATTGTAATGAAGATGGTTTAACCACAGAATTAGTAATTGCTAATCTTGTGAAAATTCTTCATGATACTTTGGAAAATTCCGAACTTGGACAAGGTGTGGTTATTCTCACCGTAATGAAGACAGAAACCTGGAAAGATGTAATAAAACAACAGCAAAAAGCTACATTAGACAGGCTTTCAAAATATACACAAATAAAACCTATAGAATTAAAACCTGTTAATGCTGATTCTATGATTCAATTAGTAACTGTTTGGTTACGAGAATATTATAGTTCAAAAAATCTAATTCCTCCTCATCCACTTTATCCATTTGAAGAAGCTCAACTTAAAGAATACGGTAAATATATGCCAACAGTACGGGAGGCTTTGCGATGGTGTGCAGATAACTTTAAGGTTGAAGAAGAAAAACTTCCTCCTGATCCAGTTGAAAGATTTGAACTGGCATTTAAAAGAGAAAGTGAATTAAAAGCTGAAGAATATATAGAGAATAGTTCTCTTATTGCTGAAGCTCTTTATTTTGGTTTTAACACTTTAATAGGACAGACATTAGAAGAAGTTACTATTTCAGAAGTTGCAAATGATATCAAACCTAGAGCTAAAAACAATAACTTTATCAACTTCAAAATTATTGGTAATGAAAATGGTAAAGAAGTAAAGATTGGTGTAGCTGTTATCCAAGATTCTCAATTTACATTAACGGCGGGATTGAGACGGTTAAATGATTATGAAACTTTTGATTTAACTCGTGGTTGTTTAGTTCGTGCTAAATCAAAAATAGAACAAATGAAGCAAAAATCAGAAGCATATAAGCTACTTGATGAATTAATTGTACAAAAAGGAGGAGAAAATGTAGATTTAATTGAGGAACAAATTCGCCCACTCATAGCAATATTGGCTATTTATCAAAAGCGGCAAAATTACCAGCTAACTGAAGAACAAATTTTTGATATTATCTCTAAGAATAATATCACATTTGATAATTTGTTATTGAGAGAAATTCTAAGTGATCCATCTGGTAATATGCCTAATGTTGATAATGAAGATGATTTAAGTGATTTATTTGGAGATGATGAAGATGTTAACACGCCTGATGTTGATGATGAAAATGAAGATGATTTAAGTGATTTATTAGGTTGATTAATTATGAATAAATCAGTTTCAATTTATAACTCACTATGTGTACCTGCTCCTGATGTTGATGCGTTAATACAAGGGCGAATCATTGCTACTATACCCCACATATTTCTTACTCCAGGTAAAACATTTGCTCTTTATCCTGTAGAAATATCTACAGTAGAAATTGATAAACATTACCGTAAAAATTTCTTACCCATTGCTAAAACTGCATGGAAAAAATTTCATCAACCAGGGATTTTACTACAACCTCAACAACTGAATTTAATTGAAACTGATCAACAATTACAATTACCTTTATCTCAAAATAATGTTTTAATTAAATCATGGGCTAAATGTGAACTTTGTCGAACTCTAGATAAAACAGAACCACTAGATATATTATCTCAATTAACCATCTGGAAACCAGAAAGATTTGAGGAAATATTACAAAACCGTCCGCATTTTTTCCTAGCTTATTTACGAATTTATCATTTAGATAAACCTTTGGAAATTCCAGCTATTCCCAACATTCAAGATAAACTAGGTAAATTCGCACCTTTACCTAATAATATATCTGTATCTGAAGCTAAACCCGTATTAAGTGATCATGTATTTAACCAACGTAGACAACAACTAGAAAACCGCCAACCTCCCCTACATCCTGAACTGGAAGAATTACTGTTTGAGTTATCACAAATGACCAAAAATAATTTATACAATTTGAGACCTGATAATTCCAACTCTTTCGATAATTTCCAATACGGATCAGTGCCTTCTTCATGGACTACAAATAAGGATATTTTAAGGGGTTCAGGCTTATTTATTTCGTTAACCGATCAGTATTTAGATATTCCTATTAATGTTTCGGAGGAAGAATTGAAAATTAAATTCTTAGAGGAGATAAATAATAATCAACAAACATCACGTACAGAAAAAATTATTGGCAATCCGCCTTATAATTATAATTTGATAAAAGTAGACTTTCGTTATACAATTTATAAATTAGTATTAGAAAATGAAATTAAAGAAATTTTAGGATGGAGTAGTGATACATTTACAAATAACAGACTTTATGAGTTTGTCACCAGAGATGTTGATTTGTCATGGATTCAAGATATAGCTAAAGTTGGTAATTCTAGTGATGGTAATGAATTTGAAAGGCTGGTTAGAAAAAGTTTAATTAAATTAGGTTTTTCTTGCTCCAATACAAACCCTAAAGCTAATTTAGATCCTGATAAATTAGGTGGTGCTGGAGGTCTAGATTTTTACTGTGAGTATCCTTATCCAGTTATAGGAGAATGTAAGGCAACTAAAACAGAAAAAGTTGCTGATAGTACAGTAGCACAACTTGTAAAACTAGGATTAAAACATTTACAAGAAGAATATAATAATTGTATCAAAATTATTATAGCTGCTGGTAAATTAACACCAGATACTGAAAAAACTGCACAAGGAAGTAAAATGAACGTTATTCGTCCAGAAACTTTACAAAAATTAGTCACTTTAAAAGCAAAACACCCTGGTTCAATAGATTTATTAAATTTGAAGCAAGACCTAGAAAAAAAACCATTTGGAGAAGAAGCTGATGATAAAATTAACAAATATATAGATAAAGTAGAACAAGAAATAAAATTGCGATCGCACATTATCCAACTCGTCAAAAATTATCTACAAAATGCAGGAATAGAATCTACAGGAGTTGATACTTTACATGGTGCATATTTCGGATCACATCCACCACAACCATTAAAACCTGAAGAAATGCACGAAATATTAATAGAACTTTCATCACCCCTAAACGGTTACTTAGGAAGAGAAAAAGGAAACGACTGGAAAAACGATAAATTCTACTACCTACGCGATTTAGCAATATAAAAATAACTCTTCTTTCTTCTTCTTTTATCTTCACGCTCTTGGTGTCTTAGTGGTTCGTTTCCTCAACCTATGCCAAAGTTAAAACACCTGCTGAAAAATTCACCACCAAAGGTAAAAACTCCAACCACTCTGAACCCAACAAAATCTCCGTCAACTCATCACCAGCATAAACAGGAATTTCATACTCTTGGTTATCAAACATCACCTTACCTAAATATCTTTTAAAATTAATTTCACCCTGAGCAGTTCGCAAAATTTCTTTATCTATATACTCCCATTGGAGACTATCTAAATCTTGCGTATTAATAGCCATAAACCCTGTAAAACCTGTATCGAACAAAGCATCCACAGGTAAATTTAAACTATCATTAGTAATTAATTCAATCTCAAAAAATAACTGCTTCCTCTCACCAAAATACCCTTGTATCATATTCTCCCAACTGCTCCCGATTCATTCAAGCAAAAAACACAGTGATCTGTATTGGTGAACTTTTCCCGTGCTTTTTTATGTGCAACTTCTTTATCTTGATCAATCACATAATCACCACTATTTAGCTCAATGGCAATATACCAACCATAATGATCTTTGATCAACTCAGGACGTAATTTTTCAAAAATAGCTCTATAAAGTTGATGTTCTGCTTCATTCTCAGCTTTACGTCTAGCTAATTCTTCCGGTGAGAAAGTCAATTCTGGAAAAATTCTTCCTCTTCTTCTGGGTGGTTTTGGTGTTAGTTGAGTCATAATGTTAAACTCCGATTTTTAATTATTTTAATTGTATCAAAAATTATCCCAAAGTCAAAACATCTGCTGAAAAATTCACCATTAAAGGTAAAAACTCCAACCACCGCGAACCTAATAAAATCTCTGTTAACTCATCACCAGCATAAACAGGAATTTCATACTCTTGATTATCCAAAATCACCTTACCTAAATAAAGATCAAAAGCTTTTTGTCCTTGCGCTGTTATCAATTCTTGTTCACGCAGAAATTGCCAATTCAAAGCTTCTAAATCTTGTTTATTAATAGCAAGAAAGCCTGTAAAACCAGTATCAAACATAGCATCTACAGGCAGATTGAAACCATCAGTAGTGATTAATTCAATTTCAAAAAATAATTGACCTCCATCACCAAAATAACCCTGTATCATATTCTGCCAACTGCCCCAATTTCATTTAACCTAAACATACAATGTACAGCATGAGGGTGTTTATCCCGTGCTTGTTGACTGGCAACTTCTATGTCTTGATCAATGAAATAATCACCGCTATCTGGTTCTACGGCAATATACCAGTTATAATGTTCTTTCATTAATTCTGGACGGACACGCTCAAAAATTGCCCGACAGCGTTTATGAAATGCTTCTTTTTCTGCTTTACGTTTTGCTAACTCTTCAGAGGATAAAGTCAGTTCTGGAAAAATTCTACCTCTTCTTCTTAGTTGTTTGGGTGTTAGTTGAGTCATGGTTTTAAACTCCTATTTTTAATTATTTTAATTGTAGCAAAAAATCACCCTAAAGTTAAAACACCTGCTGGAAAATTCACCATTAAAGGTAAAAACTCCAACCACCGTGAACCTAATAAAATCTCCGTTAATTGATCTCCAGCATAAACAGGTATTTCATACTCTTGATTATCCAAAATCACCTTACCGGAATAAATATCAAATACTTTTATTCCTTGTGCAGTTCGCATTCTTTGTTCACTAATAAATTGCCAATTCAAAGCATCTAAATCTTGTTTATTAATAGCAATAAAGCCTGTGAAACCCGTATCTAACAAAGCATCAACAGGCAAGTTTAAGCCATCATTTGTAATTAATTCAATCTCAAAAAATAACTGCCCCTCATCACCAAAATAACCCTGTATCATATTCTACCAGTTACCCCAGTTTCATTAATGCGAAATAGAAAATGTATCACATTAGGATGTTGCTCCCGTGCTTTTTTACTAGCAATTTCCATATCCTGATCAATGAAATAATCACCGCTATCTGGTTCTACAGCAATATACCAGTTATAATGTTCTTTCATTAATTCTGGACGGACACGCTCAAAAATTGCCCAACAACGCTGATGAAAGGCTTCTCTTTCTGCTTCACGTTTTGCTAACTCTTCAGGGGATAAAGTCAGTTCTGGAAAAATTCTGCCTCTTCTTCTTGGTGGTTTGGGTGTTAGTTGTGTCATGGTTTTAAACTCTAATTTTCACTATTATTATGGTATCAAAAACTGAGTTTGATGTCAAAATGTTAACTTATGTTTTGATTACAGTTCAAATACAACCAGTTGAAATTTTTACATATTATAATTAAGGCAAGATTAAACAACAGGGAATTTCTACCAAATTTAACTTCAATAAAAGCGAAAATTGGGAGTGAAAATAATGAGACACATACTCAGGAACTTTTGGCAAGAGGATGATTATATAACTTGGTTAGACAAGATTCAAAATAGCCCAGCAATTAATATTTTACAATGGGATAATGTGTAGAATTTTCTAAACTTATCAATTTCTAGAGAAATTCTCATCAAACAAATAACTAAAACTATCAGCCTAAAACAGTTCATAGCGATAGTCAAAAAATATGGCTATAGTTTTACAGAACAAGAATTAGCTTGGGTAATGATTAATCAAGAAATAATTTGGGGCTTTTTAGCCATTGCGGAAAAATATCCAGATTTGAAAGCTAAGTTGCTATCAACAACTACACCACAAAATTTTCTGGAAATTGCCAGACAACACAATTATATATTTCCCATAGAAGCCTTTATCTGGATTTTAATTGATATTAAATCATCCTCCAGAGTCAGAATTTCTATTGCTACGGGTGAAGGTTATATCACACCAGTAATCAGTATGATTCCTACAGGACAATGGATATGGTTAGCGGAAGAATGGGGAATGTTAGCTCCCTTTTCCCATGTGAAAAAACCAGAGATGGGATTTTTTAAAAGTGGTGATATAGATGATGAAGAATATTTTCTTCGTCAATGTTTTTTACCTCATGGTTACTTTAATCAGCGTCTATTAAACTCAAAATCCCCGACTTCTTAAAGAAATCGAGGATTTTAAACACAGAATATTTTAACAGGATGATTTATTGTATTTAACCCCAAGAAACGGTTAATGTTCCTGGTTTACTTAAATCACCTGTTAACACCACACCGCGATTATTAGCATGAAGATGACGCAGAATTTTATAAATTGCTTCAACTTGTTCAGCAGCACCAGCTTTATCAGCTATTTCGGTAATAGAAAGGGCTTTCTTTTCTGTTTGCAATACTTTGATTACTTTTTGTTGTAAATCGAGAATTGCAGCGGCAGCTTTTTTACCAGCTTCTACACCAGGTTGGTGATAAGCGTTAATATTAACTAAGCTGGCATAAAATCCTACAGCCCGTTCATATAATGCAATTAACGCTCCCACTGTGCGAGCATTAACTTGAGGAATTGTCACTGTAATAGAATCGCGGTTATTCTCATACAATGCTTGACGAGTTCCTAATAAGAAACCTGATAAATAATCACCAGATGTGACACCAGGATCAATTTCAGGAGATGCACCTTGACGATCTTCTAAAACTTCAATTAAAGTTGCAAAGAAATTGGGTACACCTTCCCGCAATTGTTGTACATAGGCGTGTTGGTCTGTTGAACCTTTGTTACCATAAACGGCAATACCTTGATATACAGTTTTACCGTCTAAATCTTGTTCTTTACCCAAAGATTCCATTACCAATTGTTGTAAATAACGGCTAAATAATAACAAGCTGTCTTTGTAAGGTAAGACAACCATATCTTTTTCGCCTTTACCGTTACCGGAGAAATACCAAGATAATGCTAATAATGCTGCTGGGTTATTTTTAATATTAGCAACACGGGTGGCATCATCCATTTCTTTTGCACCATCTAACATGGCACGGATATCAATACCCTGTAATGCTGCGGGTAATAATCCTACGGAAGACATTTCTGAAGTACGCCCACCTACCCAGTCATACATGGGGACAGTTGTTAACCAACCCTCAGATTGAGCCACTTTATCTAAGTTACTATCTGTGCTGGTGATGGCAACTGCATATTTAGCAAAGTCTAAATTTTTGGCAGCGTAGGCTTTTTTCACCTCGATCATGCCGTTGCGGGGTTCGGGTGTACCACCAGATTTAGAAATGACTAATACCAGGGTAGTAGCCAGTTTATCGTCGATAGAGGAGAGAACCCGATCAATACCAGCAGGATCGGTATTGTCGATAAAGTGAATGTTGAGGGGAGGAAAATCAGGTGCAAGTGCTTCAGCGACAAACTGGGGACCTAAAGCCGAACCACCAATACCGATAGAAATAATGTCAGTAAAGCGGCTTTCTTTGGGGGGATGAACTGCCCCGGTTTGTACCTGATCTGCAAAAGCTTCGATTTGTTCTAAAGTTTGAACTATTTCTTGTTTTAGTTCTGGAGAGGGTGCTAAGTCTGGGTTACGCAACCAGTAGTGTCCTACCATGCGGTTTTCATCAGGATTGGCGATCGCTCCCTTTTCCAAAGCGGCCATATCCGCAAAAGCCTTATCAAATTTCGACTGCAACGACTCCACGAAAGCGTTATCAAACCGCATCCGGCTGATATCTAGATACAGTCCTAATCCCTCGTGGTAATATAACCATTCTTGGTATCGTTGCCAAAGTGCCTTAGCATCCATCATGAGGGAATTCTCACATATACTTGATCAAACTCCAGTTTAATCTATGGTTTTGGCGATCCCTGCTCTGTCTTATACAGTTTGTAATGAGGAGGCAGGAGGCAGGGGAAGAAAGGGAGGTTAACCCAGTCACCAATCACCAATTTACACATCTGGCATTGGCACAACACGCAAAAACTTGACTATTTCACCTGTAATTTCTATCGTGGTGACTGGGGATTAGGGACTGGGTAAAAATAACTAATGACTAATTATGATTGAATATCTCATTTTTCTGGCTATTTCTACCGCTACTTTTGCTTTGTTCGCACTGGGGCTTAATTTACAGTGGGGTTTTACAGGTTTGATTAATTTTGGTCATATTGCTTTTATGACCTTGGGTGCATATACTACAGTTCTATTAAGTTTGAAAGGTGTACCTCTATTATTTTCGGCGATCGCTGGGGCAATTGTCTCCGCTTTGTTAGGTTTGGTTATTGGTTTTGCAACTCTACGCCTCCGGGAAGATTATCTGGGTATTGTTACCATTGGTACTGGGGAATTAATTCGTTTGGTGGTGAATAACCAAGATTTACCAGTAGGTGATGCTTGGATTTCTGGGGCGTTTGGTGTCCAAAGTTATGCGATTCCTCTATCAACCACACCCAATTTATTTTTCCGATTTTTGATGATTGGTGTACTTTCCTTACTTGCAATTGTTACTTTATTTTCTTTGTGGCGTTGGGTAACAACTGCTCAAAAATCTGTCACTGTTTCCATTAAAAAAGAATTTTCTTCCCGTTTGGTAGTGGGTATAATTTTAGGTTTATTGTCAGTCGCTATTTATGTTGCTGGTGTGGTGGGATTGTATAATTACAACCCTAAAGCGGGTTTAATGTTATTGGCTTTGTTAGTATTAGCTTTTGTTTTTTGGCGCTTAGAATTTTTAGTCAAATCTCCTTGGGGTCGAGTTCTCAAAGCTATCCGTGAAGATGAAGAAGTACCCAAAGCATTAGGTAAAAATGTCTTTTCTTATAAGTTACAATCTTTGATGTTAGGCGGTGCGATCGCTGGTATTGCTGGTGCTTTCTTCGCTTGGCAACTGAGCGCCATTTATCCTGATAATTTTCAACCTCAACTCACTTTTGACGCTTGGATTATGATAATTTTAGGCGGTTCTGGTAATAATATCGGTACAATTTTAGGGGCAGTAATTTATTTCGCTTATGATGCCCTCACACGGGAATTTTTACCAAAAATTGTTCCTTTAGATGTAGAACGTATCGGTGCTTTTAGAATTATGTTTATCGGTCTAATTCTCATGGTACTGATGATTTGGCGACCTCAAGGTATTCTAGGTAAAAAAGAGGAACTTACTCTTGGTAAATAATAGGTTATAGGTAACAGGTGAGAGGTGTTTGTCATGGCTTATAGTGATTTCAAATTACAGGAAGTTGTGAATAAATTCAGTTTAAAAATTATTGAAAAGGTAGATTTATTTGCTAACACACCAGAAAAAGAATGTAGTGTAATTTTAGATACAATACTCAAAACTAATGTTCCTTTAGCATTGGCAATTAACACAGAAAAAGCCCGCTCAGAAATGATTATAGCTCCTGTGCTAATTGAAATAAAAAATCAGTTTACAGAAGAAATTAGTTTATTTTCTGGTGTAGATTTTAATGTAGAACCAGAACAAGGTTTAAATGGAGTTTGTGATTTTATAATTAGCAAATCACCAGAACAACTATTTATTAATGCTCCTGTTGTCACTATCGTGGAAGCCAAAAACGAAAACATTAAACTAGGTTTAGGTCAATGTGTCGCAGAAATGATCGCTGCACAATTATTTAATCACAAGGAAGGTAATTATATAGATACAATTTATGGAGTTGTTACCACAGGTAATATGTGGAAATTTCTAAAATTACAAAATCAGGAAATTTACATTGATCTCAGTGAATATTATATTAAAGACATCAAAATTATCTTAGGTATTTTGATCCAAATAATTCATTGTAATCACTAACAAACAATCACTAATAAATCATCATGGTAAATAATATTGAATCTCCCCAACTTCCCCTATTAGCAGCTACCGGACTTTGTAAAAATTTTGGTGGTATTCAAGCGGTTAAAGATGCTAACATCGAAGTTACTCAAGGTAGTATTACTGGTTTAATTGGTCCTAATGGTGCGGGTAAAACGACTTTATTTAATTTACTGTCCAATTTCATCCACCCAGATAAAGGAAGAGTGATTTTTGATGGTGAACCGATTCACAATTTGCAACCATTTCAAATTGCCCAACAAGGTTTAATTCGCACCTTCCAAGTTCCCAAAACTCTATCACGTTTATCAGTTTTAGAAAATATGCTGTTAGCAGCACAAAAACAAATTGGTGAGAATTTTTGGCAAGTGCAATTTCAACCGCACATTGTCGCTAGAGAAGAAAAACAAAATAAAGAAAGGGCAATGTTTTTGTTAGAATCTGTAGGATTAGAAAAAAAAGCAAATGACTATGCTGGTGGTTTGTCAGGTGGACAGCGTAAACTATTAGAAATGGGACGCGCTTTGATGACAAATCCTAAGTTAATATTATTAGATGAACCAGCAGCAGGAGTGAATCCTAGATTAATAGATGATATTTGCGATCGCATCCTCAAATGGAACAGAGAAAACGGTTTAACTTTTTTAATTATTGAACATAATATGGATGTAATTATGTCTTTGTGTGACAAAGTTTGGGTATTAGCAGAAGGACAAAATTTAGCAGTCGGTACTCCTACGGAAATTCAAAAAAATGCCAAAGTTTTAGAAGCGTATTTAGGACAATAAAATCATCAGCATTCAGTTTTCAGCTTTCAACGCTAAAATACAAAGTGGAAATTTCCTCAATTAATGCTGCTAAATCTTTGTTTTTGCTGTTATAAACTGATAGCTGAATGCTTACATCTATTTTTGCCAAAAGCGAAAATTGAAACTGCCAGAAGCGCGACGATAACGACGGGTAGATATTCTTTTTCTGCCTCTGGTACTTTTCTCGTTGGGTTCTGGGATTTCTGCTTCTTCTAAAATTTCATCTGATAATTGAGTTTGAGTTGCTTCTTTACTTCTCCACCAAGCAATAATCCAACCACCACCTACAGCTGCTATTCCTCCAAATAAAATACTTATTGGTGCGGAATAACCAAGAAACACAAAGCTGAACATGAAAAATAACCAGTATTTCAGTGCTGCATCAATGCCATCATTAGAAGCTACATCTGGTATTTGGGGGTTATTTTCGTTGACGTTTGTAAACCACCCTAAAGCAACACCACCCATAATCCCCACAAATAAACTGAGGATTAATGAAGCTCCTGCAAAACTGGAAATAATAGCTAACAGAAAGCCAAATACCAGTTGAGAAAAAAAGTTTGGCGAAGAAGATAATATTTCGCTGAGGATATTTTTGTTAGATGCCATATTTTCAGAAATTCAAAATTAGGTAATTGGTAATAGGTAATTGGTAATAGGTAATGGGTAATTGGTAATTGGGTATTCTTCCCAGTCACCAGTCACCAGTCCCCAGTCCCCAGTCCCCAGTCCCCAGTCCCCAGTCACCTAGCCTTCACAGATAAATTTTTCAGCAAACCCTAATTAGAAACTTAACATGAAAAAATGAGGATATGCCTCAACATATCCCCATTATCTTGGGATTTGGATATTAAGAAATGTCTTGTAACTCAGCAGTACGCACAGAAAGCACCTGAAGTTGATTTCCTCTTTGTACTTTTACCTGCAACGCTTCACCTAAACGACTATCTTCTACAACTCTTTGCAATTGTTCAGCAGTGGTAATTGTTTGACTGTCAATTTGTAAAATCACATCACCGCGTCGCATACCCGCAGTGGCAGCAGGGGAATTAGGTACAACTCGGATCACTAACACACCATTCACTTCTGGTATTTGAATTGCAGAGTTAGGATCAGTGTTATTTTGTCTTGCTAACTGGGGTGTTAATGTCACCATCTGTACCCCTAAATAGGGATGAGCAACTTTACCGTTTTTTTGTAATTGTGCAGCGATCGCCTTAGCTTTATCTATGGGAATGGCAAACCCGATTCCCATTGCATCTGCACGAATAGCGGTATTAATACCAATTACTTCTCCTTCAGCATTTAACAACGGACCTCCAGAGTTACCAGGGTTAATCGCTGCGTCAGTTTGAATGAAATCTAAACGTTTATCACTAATTCCCACCTGGGCGCTAGAACGTTTTAAAGTGCTGACAATACCCAAAGTGACAGTATTATCAAATCCTAACGGATTACCGACAGCGATCGCCCAATCTCCCACCTGTACACTGCTAGAAGATCCCAAAGGTGCGATCGGTAAATCGCTACCAGCATTAATCTTAACTACTGCTAAATCAGTAACTTCATCAATGCCTTTTACCTTACCTTCATAAGTACGGCCATCTTTCAAGCGTACAGTTACTTTATCAGCTTGATCTACAACATGGGCATTAGTCAAAATTATCCCACTTTTATCCAGAATAAAACCAGAACCTAAACCCCTTAACTGTTCAGTGGGTGACATTTGGGGGAAACCATCACCAAAAAACCTTCGTAAAAACGGATCTTCCAAAATGGGATCAACAGGACGAGTAATAGTTTTTTCGGTATCAATCCTTACCACAGCAGAACCCACACGATTTACCGCCGCAGTGACAAAGCTACTGTTACCAATAGCACCAACAGCAGCAGATGGTTTTTGGGCAACCACTTGATCCGGTGCTGTTTCTGCGTGGGAAGGTAAAACTGACACACAAGAAACCGTTAACACCACTCCTAAAAAAATCGCTAAAACACGGGTACTGAGTTTACGTATAAACTGAGGTAGTTGAAAAATTTGCATAATCACAACCTAATCTAGAAGCCTAATGTTTGCTATCTATTTACAAATCTAGCTACAATTATTTTTATAGCTGGTTTACAAATCTGTGCTGATTGAAGTTTTTACCCAACTTGTGATCTAACAACTTCTGTCATCAAGTTAATGGAACATACACCAACCAAGCTATTATGGACATTTACCCTGACTCAGTACGGTTTTTCCGCCAATCTCAAATCACTCTAGGCTAGGATCTAATTAATACCAAACCCCACAGGACTCATGACAGCATCAAACCGATTAGCTGAAACATCCTTGCCTTCATCACAGCAAGCAGAACACACACACCACCACAACCACGAGCATACAAATCATAATTCAGAAACAGTCAACTCGGTTCATCCTCATGTTCATAGTGAAGAATCTTTACGGCGAATTGTTAACCGACTATCACGAATAGAAGGACACATTCGCGGTATTAAAACAATGGTGCAGCAAAACAGCCCTTGTCCCGATGTATTATTACAAATTGCGGCTGTGAGGGGTGCATTAGATAAAGTAGCGCGGATTGTTTTAGATGAGCATTTAACGGAATGTATTGCTAGAGCTTCAGAAAATGGCAATATTGATGTAGAAATTGAACAACTCAAAGCAGCTTTAGATCGGTTTTTACCATAGAGTTGATTATCTATGGTTTGGTAATTGATAATTGATAATTGATAATGGGACTTACGCACTGTACAAATTTACCATGATGTGCATGAACGAAAATCCGTTGTTTCAGGCTTTTGGCGATTAACTTCCGATCAATAGCGAACTGCTTGCAGCAGCGCTTCGCTATCGCTCAAAAATCATCAAAAAATCACGTTAAAATGCATGAAACCCATACCTCATTTTCCTGATCTCCCAAGGAGTATATTAGGGTAATTTTTTAAAGTTTCTTAGTTACAGATGCTTCTAAAACTGGTTTTTGTTGATTAGTGTTTTCATTGATGGTAGCTTTTTGATTTTGTCCTGCTAAATTTTCCCGTTGGTTAATTAAATAAATACTGATTAAAGTCAGCATAACTCCTAGCCATTGAATGGGGGTGAGAACTTCTGCAAGAAAAAGATGACCAAATATTAAAGCAAAAACTGGTGTGAGAAAGGTAAGAGAACTTAAACTCGTTAGATTTCCACTTGATGCAAAATAAAAGAATAAACCATAGGCGATCGCACTACCAAAGATAGTTGCATAACCCAAATTTAACCAATCGGACAATACCAGATTTTGCCACTGTTGGTTTTCTACAACCGCAGAAATTCCCCACAGAGGCAACCCCCCCAAAATTATATGCCATCCCGTGGCTGTTACCGGATCAGCATATCTACAAACAAAGCGAATTAATACCGTACCTACAGCCATTGATAAAGCTGCTAGTAACATTAACCATTCACCACTGTTAAATAATTGCTGCCAATTATCAGTAGTAATTTTTACCCCTGAATCGAGAAGGTGAAAAATCCATTCTTCTTGTAGGCCAATTAAACTAATACCAGTAACTCCCAATCCTAACCCTAACCATCCCCAAAGGCCAATATGTTCTTGAAATAACCAAAGGGACAATAAAGCTACTGCTAAAGGTTGGGAGTCAATCATTACAGAACCTAAACCCGCACTGGTTCTCACTAAACCTTCTACTAAAAAACCTTGAAACAGGGTAGCATCAACTAAAGCAAAGATGATAATCCATAACCATGCTAACCATCCTTTGGGTTGGGGTCTACCCATGAAAGCAGCAGCGATGAGAATTAATACCCCCGCGGGTAGTAAACGTACTCCTGCCATAAATAATGGTGTGGTATGAGGTATGACTCCTTTCATTGCTACCATTGCTGTACCCCAGAGGAAAAAGGGAGCAATTAATAATAGGGAAGCTAGGGTAGATTTTGATCCTCTCAGTTGCAGTTGCATTAGTTGTATTGGATTTTTGTTAAATTAAGTGTAAATATTACTTTACCTAATTTTACAGAAACATTGGTTTTTCTGTTTATGTAACATTGTTACCGATCTTTTTTCCATTATTACTGTCACCTGTCTCCTCATCTTTTGATCTTCTCTAGCTCCTGACTACTCTGAACAATGGGAATAGTAAAATGAAACTGACTTCCCTGGTTCTTACCTTGGGACTCAGCCCAAATTTTCCCACTCCAACCGTTGACTATTTGCCTACAAATGGCTAAACCCAGTCCCGTACCTCCCGCAGTCCGTCTTAAAGCTCCCTCTTCTTGATAAAAACGATCAAATACTACTTCTAAGCGGTTGGGTTCAATTCCCCTACCAGTATCAGCTACAATCACTTCTACCTCATAATTACTATTTTGATGAGCTTTAATTGTTATTTGTCCTGATGTGGGTGTGAACTTACAAGCATTATCTATAATTTTTGCTAATACTTCCACAAGCCAATCACCATCAGCCCTAACTAAAGGTAAACTTTCGGCAATTTGTGTTTTGATGGTTGGTGGTTTTTCTGCTGTGGAGCGTGTACGTAGGCGACTAAGGGCTAAATCTACACATTCTTGTAAAGTCAAAGATTCGGGATGCCATTCCACACGCCCGCTTTCTAAGTTAGAAAGAGTGAGAAAATCCTGTACCAGTTTCCGCATTCTTTCTGAATCAGAAAGTGCTGTAGTTAGCATTACCTGTTGCAACTCTAAAGGCATATCCGGTTCACTGGCCAGACTTTCTAAACACACTTGAATGGTGGAGAGGGGGGTTCGCAGTTCATGACCGGTGATGGCAATTAAATTACTGCGGGTACGGTCAAGGGCTTCTAATTGTTTGTTGAGTTCTTCTAAATTGGCAAAAGCTTCAGCTTGAATCAAAGCTGCACCTACTTGAGTAGCGATCGCCTTAACTAAATCCAATTCTCCAGCTTGCCATTCATGGGCAGGTAAATGACAAAAATGTAACTCTACCATTCCCAGTAGTCGTCCCTGGGAAAATACAGGTTCTATCAACCACGAATGAATAGTAAACCTTTTAACAATTAAAGAAAGTGCGGTAGAACTAGTAACGCGATAATCAGTAAGAGTATCAGTAATACATATACCTTCACCCAGTTGGGTAATTTCGTGAAATAAAGGATTTTGTGCCAAATTCCAGGTTTGTCCCCGTACTGAGACAACATCAGGACTTAAAAACTCATGTTCAATTATTGCTTGGTCATCAGTAGATTGAGCGCGGTAAATCAGACAACGATCAGCTTCTAGATGTTGACCCAACTCTTGAGCAGCTACTTGCAAAACTGCCTGTGGATCAAGCGATCGCCTAATTGCCATACTAATAGAATTGATCAACTTTTCTTTTCTAGCTTGAGCAGCAATAGAACGATAAGCTTTATGCAGCTTATATTGACTAGCTTGCAAATAAGTTACTAATCGCTGTACAAAAGGGTCAGTATCAATACTAAAAGCGGATTCATTAATTGATTTTGGTTGGGACTTGAGTGGTACTGAACCGATACCAAACCTCTGACGTGCCTGGTTAATTTTGCCCGCTAAATCGGGTCTATAAACTTCTATTCTTTGCAATATCAATTCTGCGGCCTTGAGACTAACTCCTCTGTCAGAAGTCCAAATTCCCTCAAATCTCCGCGCTGTGTCTATATCCAGACTAGAGGTCATTTCTGGTAACTGCTGATTTTTAGCAATTGACCTCACACTTTCTCGACATACTAAACAAGTAGCATAATTATCCGCGATTACAACTAAATGCCATTCTTTACTTAAAGCATCATCCGGTTCAAAAGCTACCTTTTCATAGTCATCCGAACTATTAGCAAACTCTGTTTCTGGTGCAGATAATACGTATATTTGGTCACTTCTCTCGGCAAGGCGTTGATAGCGATGAGCTTCTTGACGATAAAATCGCTCTCGCTGAAAACTGGCAATAATAAGCGGTTGATCCAAGGAAGTCGCCAAAACCTGATCTTCCATTGCATGGGAGAGCGCAGTTAGGGAAGCCTTGAAATACAACTGAGTCCGCAAGTAAGGTAGTGACTGTAGCAAATCACTCAGCACAGAAGTCGAAATGCTCATGAATATCTTTAAACGCCCAATCTAGACCTTTAGAAAGCACCTGTCCAGATATTAACCCAAAAACTACCTTGGTAAGTTTGATGACTGTTGACCATTGACAAAACTCAAAATTTTTTTAAATAAACATTAACTAAACATATTTATGAGTATTTTCTAGTTCTAGTATCTCTCATTGCTGATCAAAGAATAAAACCCTAGAAAATCCTCAGTTTTCAGCCTTGACTTCAGATGTAAAAGGTATAGATTTATTGGTGACTGGTGACTGGTGACTGGTGATTGGTGATTGGTGACTGGTGATTAGTGACTGGTGATTGGGTTATTAATCTTCCCCTGCCCCCTACTCCCTTGCCCTGTGCTTCCCTGCCTCTTCCCCAGTCCCGCGTCCAGTATAGGGAAATTTGGCTCATGACACCGGATATGTTGATGACCCCAGAGAAAATCGTCCTCGATGGCAAAATTTTTATTCCTGCTGAACAAGTACCCATTCCAGAATGGCCTTGCGTTGTCAGTGAAAGACCACAACCCACTTTAACGGTTAAAGATGATGATTTATTTTTGGTGACAGATACAATGGGGAACATTTCCGGTTGTTCCCTAGAAGATGGGAATCCCAGTGTGGGTTTATTTTGCGCTGATACCCGATTTTTGAGTCGTTTAGAGTTACAAATTAATGGGCGATCGCCTGTTTTATTAAGCAGCACTGCTGATAAAGGTTTTGCTCTCTCTGTTTTATGCACTAACCCCAAAATTGATGATCACTTAAATGCTGATACTATTGGTATTCATCGGGAAATTGTCCTTAATGGTGCATTATTTGAAGAAATAGAAATTTCTAACTACAGCACTTCTAGCATTACTTTTGAAATTAGTCTTAGCTTTGATGCTGACTTTGCAGATTTATTTGAAGTTCGTGGTTTTTATCGAGGAAACCGGGGTAAATTATTACGATTATCAGAACTAAAAAACTGTTCAGAAAACCTCAGCCTTGCCTATCAAGGTTTAGATGGTGCAGTGATGGAATCCCGGATACAATTCCAACATCAACTACCAGATTATTTTCAAGGTTATACCGCAATTTGGCGTTTAGAATTAGCTTCTCACGAAACCAAAAAACTCGGTTATCGCTTGCAGACTTTAACCAATAATCAACCGATTTCTAATGTCAATGCTGCCACAACTTTGGCACAAGCAAAAGCTTCTGAATTAATGGAGGAGCAAAACTGGGTACAACAAATTACCCGCATTCACTCAGATAAAAGTCTTTTTAATAGAGTGATTGAAAGAGCAGAACAAGATTTGTATTTATTGCGCCAATCTTTTGGCAAATATAAAACTGTTTCCGCAGGTGTTCCTTGGTTTTCCACTTTGTTTGGACGGGATTCTATTATTACCGCTTCCCAAACTTTGATGTTAAATCCCCAAATTGCTAAAGAAACTTTAATGATCTTGGCAGAATATCAAGGTAAAAAAGAAGATATTTGGCGAGAAGAAGAACCAGGGAAAATTTTACATGAGTTACGGTTTGGAGAACTAGCAAGGTGTCAAGAAATTCCCCATACACCTTATTACGGAACAGTAGATGCAACGCCTTTATGGTTGATGTTGTATGCTGATTACTATGCTTGGACTCATGATCAAGAAACCCTAGAAACATTGTGGAGAAATGCTTTATCCGCCATGGATTGGATTGATAGAAATATTCAAGAAACAGGCTATCTTAGCTACAATCGTAAATCAAAAGGTGGTTTAGTTAACCAAGGTTGGAAAGACTCTGGTGATTGTATTGTGAATAGAAAAGGTGAGTTAGCTAAAGGGGCTATTTCTTTATGTGAAGTGCAAGCTTATGTCTATGCTGCAAAAATCAAATTAGCAGAAATAGCGAAGATGAAAAAGCGGCTAGATTTAGCTGAAACTTGGTTAGAAGAAGCTAAAAATCTCAGAGTTAGATTTAACAAAGATTTTTGGATAGAAGATCAAGATTTTTGTGCTTTAGCTTTAGATGGGGAAGGAAATCAAGTAGATAGTATTAGTTCTAATCCTGGACATTGTTTATCTTTGGGAATTTTTACCCCAGAAAAAGCCTACAGTGTAGCAGAAAGATTGCGAGCGCCAGATATGTTTAATGGTTGGGGAATTAGAACTTTAAGTAATTTGTCACCTGCTTATAATCCAATGGGTTATCACATTGGTTCAGTGTGGCCACATGATAATTCTTTAATTGCGATGGGACTGCGTTCTTTGGGTTTAATTGATCAAGCTTTGGAATTATTTCAAGGTTTGTTTAATATGACTTCTCAGCAATCTTATCAACGTCCACCAGAATTATTTTGTGGTTATGAAATGAATGGAGATAATGCACCTGTGCAATATCCTGTTGCTTGTAGTCCCCAAGCTTGGGCTACAGGTAGTATATTTCAATTATTGCAAATGATAGTGAATTTAGTACCAGACGCACAGAATAATTGTTTACGAATTATTGACCCTGCTTTGCCGGAATCAATTAATCGTTTATCGTTGCATAATTTGCGTGTTGGTGCGACGATTCTTGACTTAGAATTTGAGCGGGTGGGGAGTACAACTTCCTGTAGAGTTGCGAATAAAAGGGGGAATTTAAGAGTTGTAATTGAAGCTTAGATTAGTTCATAGATCCCGGACTTCTTGAAGAAGTCGGGGATCTGGGTATAATCAGATGAACACAGATAAACGCAGATTTTTTTGATAAACATCCTGTTAATCCTTTAATCTTGGACATCCTGATTCTGACAAAAAAATAAGTTATAATAATCTATCAAAGACTTCATAATTAAAGCGTTGTGCATTTAATTTGTATAAGTGGAACAGGCATCTTGCCTGTTAAATAAGAGTTCAGAATATTAGGATTATTCAATTTAGCTGTGTAACAGCTTATTTGTCAATAATTAATATTAATATTATAACAAAAGTAGGGGTAAAGCACATTGCTAAACCCCTACAGATTCCCAAATTATAAAAATAATTATTGAATTACAGCAGATTGCAGATAAGTGAGGTACAGAATCTAAATTGAAACCTATACACCAAGCCAGTTTTACTCCTGACCCCTGACTCCTGACTCCTGCTGTAATTAAGCATCTTCTGAACGTTCAATTTTTTGACCAGGAGAAGATTCATATAAAGCATCCAACTGTTGACGCGCATCATCCACATTAATAGAACGCATTACCAAAAGCGGTTCTTTAATTAAATTACCGGAATTATCTAATAATTCTGGATGAGGTACAGATTGTCTTTTTGCTCCATAATAACCAAAGCTACCTTTATTCCCCGCAGAGGATGTATTTGGATAAGGTCGCTCCCGATCAAAACTGAACATGACTAGGTTACGAATTAAATTACTGACAGCAATAAACGCTAAAACGGTAAAAGCTAAAACGTAGAGCAGGTGTAACATAAAATTATCCTCCAGGGGCAACAAATTTTACAAAATCTAAAGTTTTATATCGTAGTCCTCAACTTTTCTTGACCTGCAATTTACAGGGAAAACAAAAGTTAAGTTATTTATTTGTGTTGTGATATTTTGTAATCTTATTCAGATTAACGTAACATGGTATACATTATTTTTTTATGAAAATAATGTTAAGGTTTTTGTCCTAATGTTGAGATTTATGACCATAAAGATCACTCATGCTGTGATTGACGGTAACGCATACCAACTTTCCAGCATTCGCCTAATAATTGATGCCAAGGCATTAATGTAGCCATATCCAGTCCCACTTTTTTACCAGTTACAGCAAATAGCATTTTAGAAGTATTTAATTCTGCTTGTGCTTGCGTAACTCGGTTGAGTAAATCAGATTGTTCCTGTTCACTCATAAATGAGATTTTCTCATTTTCTAATAATTGACGTGATCGCGCAAACCAATATTCAAAATCCTCTAACAGCGGCTCCAAGACTGACTTTAGCAACTCAGCACTTGGTGAATTTGAGTCACCCATATATAAGAAGCATATTTCCTAATGTCTTCTTAATATTAACGCTATTTACGAAACTTAACAATCGCCTCATAACTTACCTGCCAAAACAACCAAAATTTGTAATTTGTTATACAATACACAATTGTATAATTTTGGCAAGAGGTTTGTACAGTTCCTTGCGACTATTTTTTGATCTGTCTAAAGGAATATCTATTGTGAACATTTAGAGATAATAATTACAAACAATTGTTAGGGGGCAATGCAGTTTTGTGGGGTCATCCCACAAAATTGCATTACTCCCAGATCAAAATGAGTGACTGACCTGTACAGATGATTGATCTTACCAATGATGGTAACTATGATGTGGTTTTGACTATTTCTGGTTCAGCTATTGCTTCTAGGACTCCAGATGGAAATGAAAATTTAGTAAATGAATAAGCGCAGAAACTTCCCCGAACCATGATTTTTTCCGTCCGAACCATGATTTTTTCTGCTAATTGTCAGGTTATCTATACTGAATTTTACTGATAAATCACCACAAAATCTGACAGCGATCGCTCAACTCCACAGTGACCAATCTCTAGCTTTGCTGGTGGAAACTGCTGATATATATAGCTTTAGGCGCTGGTCGAAAATTAATCAGCGCCTGGAATGATGACCTCGCTGGTTAATTTATTATTCGTGGCTAGAAGTTTCTAGTCTTTGGCTTTTGAGGTTCTGTAACTGTTGCAGCAGGGAATCTACTTCTGCTTGCAGGTCAATAAATTTTTCTTGTTGTTCGTCTTGGTAGTAAGCCTTGGTGAGCTTCTTTACCAATTCACTATGAGATTCGCAGCTGGCAACACTGGATGATAAAGTTGACATAGTTATGTTCTTTCCGAAACTAAACTCACACCATTAGAGATATTATAATAAAGCTATCTTAACCTTTCTTAAAATCAAGTATACTTTTAATTACATACTCTAATAGGTTTCCTGCTAAATCATAAGTGACTGCGATAATAGTGACTGTGTTCCTCGGTGGTGATTGGTGACTGGTGATTGGTGACTAGGAAAAATCTTTCCTCCCCTGCTCCCTGCCTGATCTGTTGCTAGATATCGCCATTTGCATGGTAAAGTGATTGACACTATCAAAAAAAATCTATTTTTCTCATCTCCTAATCCCTAGTTAAGAAGTTTAGAATCCTGTGACTTTGAGCTTGTCTGTTGCTAAATCTCATCGCCAACCTTGGCCGGGGCTAATAGAAGCCTACCGTGAATACTTGCCTGTGAGCGAAAGTACCCCTGTGGTGACTTTGTTGGAGGGTAATACTCCTTTGATTCCTGTACCAGCGATCGCTGAACGTATTGGTAAGCAGGTGCAAGTATTTGTTAAATATGATGGTCTGAACCCCACTGGCAGTTTTAAAGACCGGGGTATGACTATGGCTATTACCAAGGCTAAGGAAGCTGGTGCTAAGGCGGTGATTTGTGCTAGTACAGGCAATACTTCCGCTGCTGCTGCTGCCTATGCTAAACGCGGAGGAATGCGCCCCTTTGTATTGATTCCTGATGGTTATGTGGCTTTGGGTAAGTTGGCTCAAGCTTTGTTATATGGGGCGGAAGTTTTAGCTATTAAAGGTAATTTTGACCGGGCTTTAGAAATTGTCCGGGAAATGGCGGATCATTATCCGATTACTTTGGTAAATTCTGTCAATCCTTACCGCTTGGAAGGTCAGAAAACAGGGGCTTTTGAAGTGGTGGATGCGTTGGGTAATGCTCCTGACTGGTTGTGTATTCCGGTGGGAAATGCGGGAAATATCACAGCATATTGGATGGGTTTTTGTCAATACCATCAAGCGGGAAAATGCGATCGCTTGCCAAAAATGATGGGTTTTCAAGCTGCTGGGGCTGCACCGTTGGTAAATGGTCAACCAGTGCTACATCCTGAAACTATAGCGACGGCGATTAGAATTGGTAATCCTGCGAGTTGGGATAAGGCGATCGCTGCCCAAACTTCCAGTATGGGTAGTTTTAACTCTGTTACAGATGAGGAAATTTTGGACGCTTATCGGTTGTTAGCGTCTTCTGAAGGTATTTTCTGTGAACCTGCCAGTGCTGCTTCCGTAGCTGGGTTATTAAAAGTGAAAGATCAAGTTCCTGCTGGTGCGACGATAGTTTGCATTTTAACTGGTAATGGTTTGAAAGATCCAGATACAGCCATTAAACACAGTCATGCTCAGTTTAAACAAGGTATTCCCGCAGATTTGCAAGCGGTAGCTGAGGCTATGGGTTTTTAAAGAATGCTGGGGACTGGGGACTGGTGACTGGTGACTGGTGATTGGAAAAATACAAATAATTACCCCCCTGCTTCTCCTGCTTCCCCTGATTTTAATAGCTATCTATGAAACGAGAATATCACTGACCTTAATCTTAATTTCTGGCAATACTTCACTTTTAATTAATTCATCACCTGTATAAATAAATTCTTCATACAAACCTTCTACTAAAGACAAAACCGTAATTTTGTTTTGTACAGGATCAACAATCCAATATTCAGAAATTCCCCTAGCTGCATACTCAGAACGCTTGAAGCGATAGTCTCGCACTTCATTTTCAGTACCAGGTGATACCACTTCTATAGCTATTAATGGTGGTGGCATTTCATGGGTAATAGTTCCTCCTTTTGTCGCTTCTAAAGCGGCGCGACATTCTTCACCCAAGATTAGTAAATCAGGGATTCTTACCTTAGCTCTACGTCCACTTACTTCAATCATAATTTCTTTATATTTTAATAAATGAAGAGGGACTATTTTGAACAATTCCAACAATAATCGCATTGATATATCAGAATTAAAAATTGATTCTGGTGGCATTAAAACTAATTCTCCATCTACTAATTCATAGCGATTTCCAGTGCCATCATCATAGGCATAGTAATCTTCAAAGGAAAAATAATTGATTGGTGCTTGAGGAGTTTGAACCATAAATATAATTCCATAATTCCATTCGCTTAGTACATATTAACCCAAGTTGATAACTAGGTACTTACGTTATCTCCCACCTCCCCTGCTTCCTCTGTCTCCCCTGTTGCCTTTGTGGCTGCTCTCAACTGTGTCAAACTATCAATAGCATCACCTAAAGCTGTGGTGAGGTTTTTACGGGTTTGCTCGTGGTTTTTCTGTTCTGTTTTTAATGCTTGAATGAGGCGATCGCGTTCTTGAGTCACAGCGATCAATTTAGCTTTTAATTCCTCTATAGATGTGTCTTCAGTTAGTTCTGACTCAATAGCCGTTGTGGTCGTTTCTGTAATTGTATCAGTGTTAATACCTTGAAGTTTCCAAAGTTCAGCTTTTAAAGATGCAATTTCTTGTTGATACATCTTGGCATCGGTGCGACGTTGTTCTGATTCAGTGTTATACACTTGTCGCCATTTTTGTGAACTTTCCCAAGCTTCATCACATTTTTGTTGCAGTTGAGCCATCTGCTGTTTGAGGCTTTGAATTTCGGATAACCATTTTTGTGTTAAATCTTGAGTCATATCATGTCCGGTTGCACAATTATCATATCTGTTGAGGCTGGTAATTGGTAATTGGTAATTGGTAATTGGTAATTGGTAATTGGTAATTGGTAATTTCTCATGAAACAGCTATATCGTAAGTGATTGGGCGGACATTATATCATAGTAGCTTTTATGTATAAATTTTGACATAAAATCTGTTCCCTGTTCCCTGTTCCCTGTTCCCTGCTATATATTGACAGTAAAACTGGACTCTCATCAATTATTGGGGCAATGTTAATTTCTCCATTGATGGGGAGTATTCTAGTTAACCAGGAAGTTACCGAAGCACAAGATATAATTCAGAAGCGATCGCAAGCTATTACAGAATACCTACAATTAAAATGGCAAGTCAGTGATGCTCGGATCAGCACCCAAATAGGAACAGAAACTCAAAGAAATGCCAAACTCCAACTTACAGTAGAATCGCTGAGAAAACCATCAATGGAAATTCTAGAAACACCACGCTAATATGCTGAATATACTCAAGCATCGCTGGATCAAGTTCTTTCGTCACCTCAATTGGCGTACACTGAAAAAAACTTTTGCCAGGACTATGGAAAGGAGACTTTTAGGACTGGCTTCAGAAATCGCTTTTAATGCTATGTTATCGTTGTTTCCGGCGATTCTTACCTTGTTAACAGCAATTGGCTTATTTGCAGAATCTTTGCGAAAAACTTTTATTCAACTCACAACACAACTGAGTCAAGTTGTACCCCAAGAAGCGTGGAATTTGATTAGTGAATTTGCTACTAAAGAAATTGCTGAATCTAAAAATTCTGAGTTATTTTCTTTGAGTTTTGCGATCGCTCTTTGGACAGCTTCTGGTGCAGTTAGTACCGCTATGACTGCTTTTGATCAAATTGAGCAAGTTTCCCCACAAGATACGCGCCCTTTTTGGAAAGCTAAACTCATTTCTTTAGGATTAACAATTGGTACTATCTTACTTTTAATGCTGGCTTCTTTTCTGGTATTTATTAGTGATTTACTTTTGGGTATGCTGGTGCGTGGTAATCCTTATTTGGGATTCTTATTACCTCTTTGGAAATTGTTACTTTGGCCTTTAGCTTTAATGATTGTTGCTGCTACATTTAGCTTAGTCTATCGTTATGGACCAAGTGTGTGGAAACCAGGTACACCATTAATGCCAGGAGCAGTTTTAGCAGCTATCTTTTGGGCGCTGGTTTCGGCATTATTTCGCCTTTATGTTACCAACTTTGGAAATTATAATAAAGTTTATGGTACAGTGGGAACTTTTATAGTATTAATGTTATGGTTATGGATGAGTGCCTTTGTTCTCCTTGTTTGCAACCAATTAAATGTAATTGTTGGTGACTCTATGACAGTGAAAACAGGAAACTAGGAAGGTAAATAACCCAATTACCAATTACCAATTACCAATTACCAATTACCAATTACCAATTACCAATTACCAATTACCAATTACCAATTACCAATTACCAATTATATAAAATGTCTAACTCTCACAATAAAATTTACATTGAATCTGATGGTTATGCACCAACATTAAAACGTTTACAACAAATTAGTAAACTGTTAGATAATGCTATTACCATTCCGGGAACTCCAGTAGGTATTGGTTTAGATCCAATTTTGGGATTAATACCTGTTGGTGGTGATGTTTTGGGATTGATATTTTCTCTTTATATTATCATTGAATCGGCAAAGTTAGGTATATCAAAAGCAACTTTAGGCAGAATGATTATAAATATTATCATTGATGCTTTAGTCGGTGCTATTCCGATGTTGGGAGATTTATTTGATTTTGCTTGGAGAGCAAATAATTACAACCTGATTTTATTGGAAGATTACTTAAAATCTCCTGGTGAAAAAAAGAAGGCTGATCAAGGTTTTATTATTGCTCTTTTTGCAGTGTTGGTTGTACTTGGTATTGTTTTAGTTGCATTACCTGTTATTTTTATAGGAATGCTATGGAAAGCTTTAAATGGTGGGTAAATTAATCATTAACTAAGCTGTTATGCGTTTAATTTGTATAAGTGGAACAGGCATCTTGCCTGTTAAACAAGAGTTCAGAATATTAGGATTATACAATTTAGTTGTGTAACAGCTTAACTCAAAATATCCTATTCCCTATTCCCTAACTAATAATATGAAAAACTGGTGGCAATTTCATTTTCCTCAAGGTCAACAAAATATAATTATTACTGATGCGTATGGCTATCCCGTAAAAATTGCTTATGGCGAAAAAGGTACAGGTAAACCATTAATTTTATTACATGGTTTGGGCAGTTGGAGTTATAATTGGAGATATAGTATTGAACCATTATCTAAATATTTTCGGGTAATTTGTTTTGATGCTAAAGGTTATGGTTTTTCGGAAAAAGCTATTTACCGTAGAGAAAAGAGTGGTCATCAAATAATTGAATTAGAACGGATTATTCAATCTTTATGTGATGAACCTCCCGTCATTGTCGCTGAGTCTTTAGGTGCGTTAGTTTCTTTAGCATTAGCGGCTAAAAATCCTCAATTAATTGGGAGTTTAGTGGTTATGAATGCGCCCATTTTTACCGAAACCTTACCTCATTGGGCAATGGGTTTATTAGCACAAACACCATTAGAAATTATCCACACAATTGATTTTTTACGTCTTGCTTTTGTGTTTGCACCTCTAGTTAGGGAAGTCATGGGTATGGAAAGACGAAAAGTGTTATTTAATCCTGCTATTCTCACAGAGGAAGATGTTTATTGGATAACTTATCCTTTTATTGAAATTCCCGGAACTTTAGTGAAAGTTGCAGAAGAATTACAAATAGCAGCTAGAGAAATTCAGAATTTACAAGCTAAAAAACCAAATATGTTAACTGAAATTCAAAATAGTCTCACTGCTATTGAATGTCCAACTTTAATTTTATGGGGTGATCAAGATAGTTGGTTTCCTGTGAGTCACGGTGAAAAATTACATCATTATATTCCTCATTCACAGTTAAAAATTATAGAAAATTGTTATCATGACGCATCCACAGGTGCTAATGATGTAGTGAATAGAGAAATTATGAAATTTTTGCAAGATACGAATTTCTGTTAAACTATAATTTAAGCCATTATCAATTGTCAATCATCAATTATCAATTATCAATTGATAAAAGAAGAGTGGGAGAAGGCATACCAAGCGCCTTTTTTCTCCCACTCTACATTTGCTGCTGGGGCGTTCAGGAATATGTGTTGATAGACGCTATCCGTTATTTAGGGGGCTATGTATTTCAACGATAGTGTCTAGATGATGTGAGTATTCCTGTTGCAGCAAATGTTAAACCTGATTTCTTTTTGATTTCTTTGATTTTTTATTATTTTTTGCTGAACTAATAGCCCAACAAAATATTAGTAGATTGCTTTTTTTGTTCATAATTCAAACTTGTGAAACAGCCTTTTTAAGCAGAAGCTATTTTATGTAGTAACCCCAGATAACAACATTATTGAAGTCGTTTATCTTTTAATAATTTAACCGGGTTGCTTACAGATTGGTTGCCAAGTTGGCACTTTTTGTTATTTGTTTTTCACCATTAGTCATTGGGGAAAATCTTCTCCCCTGCTTCTTCACTGTCACCTGTCACCTGTCACCTATTCCTCGACACCCTTTCTTAAATACGTTGTGGAAGTTTGAGTATGCGATAAATAACCCAACAACCAGATGCACAACTGAGGGCGATCGCCAACATTAACCATAAAGGTGTAGGATTACTGATATTAGAAGATAGTACGTTTTCTTTTTTACTGACTACTTCTATGGTTTTTTCTGGTTCTATTTTGGGAACGTAGCCAATATAAATTAGCTGGAAATAGCCAAATATTCCCACTCCCAGGGGAATAACTAACAACCCCACAAACCATAACCAAGGATACTTTAGGCACCGTTTCTTAATTAGAGATGTATTTTTTAATTCTTCTGAAGTGCTGTTTACAGTTGTGGTTAGTTCTGGTTTTGCATTGTGACTGTTCATGATTCATTTCCACTTGCATCCTCTAGTAGTTTATTATACTATAAGATACAAGTGTTATTTAACAGTAGGATAAAGGGGGTTGAAAGTAGTTTTTTGGCAAAATAGCGGTTTTTTACCAAAAATTTCCAAAAAAATTGGATATTATGCTACTTTTTCCCCATTATCTGCAAATTACTTTACTGAATCTTCTAATTTAGAATTGGTATGTCTTTCAATGGCAAGTTGAATTAATTGATCTACTAATTCTGTAAAAGAAATACCAGTATTTGCCCAAAGTTGCGGATACATACTTGTAGATGTAAACCCTGGTAAGGTGTTAATTTCGTTAATCAAAATTTCTCCAGTAGCTTCTACATAGAAAAAGTCTACTCGCGCTAAACCTGCACCATCAACTGCTGCAAAGGCTTGTAATGCCATTTCTTGAATTTGTTGAACTACTGTTTCTGGTAAAGGTGCAGGAATTAATAAGTCTGCTTTACCCTCAGTATACTTGGTTTCATAATCGTAAAAATCGCTATCAAAGGTAATTTCACCAATAACGGAGGCTTTGGGGTTGTCGTTGCCTAAAACCGCACATTCTACTTCTCTGGCAACTACTCCGGCTTCGACTATGATGCGTCTATCATAAGTTGCAGCGTTATCTAAAGCTGCTTCTAATTCTTGACGCGATCGCACTTTGGCTATTCCTACGGATGAACCCAGATTAGCAGGTTTGACAAAACAAGGATAGCCTAATGTTGCTTCTATTTCATCACACAATTTAGGAAATATACAAGGGTTTGACCAAATTTGCGCTCTCGTTATTGCTTTGTATTTTACCTGGGATAAACCTGCTTGGGCAAAAGCGGTTTTCATAGCAATTTTATCCATCCCGGCGGCTGAACCTAACACCCCAGAACCAACAAAGGGAACTTGCATTAATGTTAGTAAACCTTGAATTGTTCCATCTTCGCCATTGGGTCCGTGGAGTATGGGAAACCACAAATCAATTTCTGCTGTTTCTGCGGGAAATTGCCATAAATTAGGGGTTATAGCGGGATTTTCTGTGGCTTCACTAGATTTTAAAACTTGTTGTGCAGTTTCTCCCCCTTGCCAAACACCATTTTTTTGGATGTAAAAAGGCACAATTTCATATTTCTGACTATTTGCTTCTGCACTCAAAGCATTTGCGATCGCCCTTGCAGAAATTATTGATACTTCATGTTCTCCAGAACGTCCACCAAACAGCAACCCCACCCGCAGTTTAGACATCTTCCTTACCTCGACACTATCTAAAGGTGATAGCGTACCACAAGGAATGTTATTAGGAGTTAGGAGATCAAGGAGTCAGGAGAAAGATAAATATTTCCTGTTTCTTGTTTTCACAGTCCCCAGTCCCCAGTCCCCAGTCCCCAGTCCCCAGTCCCCAGTCCCC